>JAFGDC010000263.1 GCA_016932295.1 candidate division CSSED10-310 bacterium | reverse complement strand
GGCGACTGCATGGACGGGAGTGAGATCGGGCCTGATCTTCTCCACCAGTTGCAAGTAAGCCAGGGGAAAGTATTCGTCCACCGCCACCAGCACGACCGCTTCCCGGGGTGCCGAGAGCAGCACGTTCCAGGCCCAGTCGCGGGCGATGTAGTTGGCGCTGTTGTCGTTGGCGTGAAAGAAGGTGAGGAGTGGGAGTGGCAGGAGCAACAGGATCAGGGTGAGGACCGGGGCGGCGATTCTCCGGCGGCCGACGGTCAGCGTGGCGGCGCCGGCTCCCATGAGGACTGCGGTCACCAGGTGGGCGGGCAGAAAGAACGGTTCCACCATGTAGACGATATCCTGGCTCTTTGAATAGAAGGTGGTGGAAATGACCCACATCTGCGTGATCCAGAAGGCGGCGAGGAACGCCAGGATGAGGCGGTCCCGCCGCAGGAGCAGGCCGGCACCGGGGACGGCCAGCAGCAGGAGGGGCCAGGACCAGGAGGTGATGGACAGGAAGGCGAAGTGGCGCAATTGCATGGCGGTGCTATGGGGATTCGCGCCGGCATTGGCGGTGGCCATGTCAACGCGGGCACCCATGACGTGTTTCATACCGGTGAGGTTCTCCGGGTTCCCGCGATCCATGGCGGGATTGACCGACGAGCGCAGGGGCAGGGTGAGATAGAGCGAGATGCCGAGGATGAAGAGGCAGGCGGCAGGACCGGCGAGACGGGGGAGGCGGCGGCGCACGTCGCGATTGATGACCGCATAGAGTCCCACTGCCGGCATGGCGAGAAGCAACACCTGGTGATTGGCCAGGCCGAGCCCGCAGAGGAAAGCGCCCTGGAGGATGGTGCGGCTGTCGTGATGAGGGCGCCAGATGATGGCCAGCAGCAGGACCAGGAACAGCATGTGCAGGCTGTAGGTCTCGGTGCAGACGGCGTTTTCCCAGTAGGTGCCGGCCAGGCCCAGGGTGAGGGCGGCGGTGATCCCAGCGGGGCGGGAGGTGGTGCGGCGGGTGACGAGGCTGAACAGGAGGGTGGCGGCGAGCGCGCAGGACATGGCACAAAGCAGGTTCGACCGCCAGGCGATGGAACCCAGGGGCATGAGTTGTGCCGCCTTGTTCAGAATCGTGAAAAGCGGATAGCCGGGGGGGTGCGGAATGCCGAGGGTGTATCCCGCCAGTGAGTATTCCACGCCGTCCATGAGGGTCAGGTCCGGGGCGGTGGTGCGGGTGTAGAGGGCGAACAGGCAAAGGAAGAGGAGGAAAGCGGGGAGGATCGTGGCGTGGTGGGGGGAGGTCCTGGAAAAGACCGGTTCTTCAGGCATGGCGGTACCTGGTCATTGAATAAGGATCAGGGGGGCATCGTAGTCCTTCGGTTCTTCGAAGCCCAGAAGTCGCAGGATGGTGGCGGCGATGTTGGACAGTCCGGGCCGGGTGACGGCGTGATTCAGGCGATACCGCCCTACGTCGGGGCCATGCACCGCGAACATCACCTGGTTCAGGGTGTGCCTGACGTGCGGCTTGTACGTGCCGCCGGATTCCTGGATAGGATTGCCCGCCTTGTCCACGTCGATCATCATGTCGGCGTTGCCGTGGTCGGCGGTGACGATGATGGTGCCACCCAGTTTGTCAATGGTTTCCATGAGGCGTCCGAGGCAGGTATCGACTGTTTCCACGGCCTCCACCGCCGCCTTCAGGTTGCCGGTGTGACCCACCATGTCGCCATTGGCGAAGTTGACCCGCAGGAAATCGTAGTTCCTGGCCAGTTCCGCCGCCAGACGATCGGTGATTTCATACGCTTTCATGCGCGGCTTTTCATCGAAAGCCACGCGGTCCGACTCGATCTGAACCCAGGTTTCGGTGGCGGGATCGACTGGTTCGGAATTGTTGCCGTTCCAGAAGTAGGTGACGTGGCCGAATTTCTGGGTCTCGCTGATGGCGAACTGAGTAATGCCGTTGCGTGCCAGGTATTCCGAGATGGTGTGGTCGATTTCCGGAGGAGAAACCAGGTAACGGGGCGGAATTTTCAAGTCACCATCATATTCCATTATTCCCGCGTATCGAACGTGCGGCCGGCGGTCGCGATGGAAGCCGGTGAACCGATCCTCGGTGAAGGCGCGGCTGATCTCGATGGCGCGGTCGCCGCGGAAATTGAAGAAGAACACGGCATCGCCGTCCTCTATCACTGCCAGCGGCCGGGTTGTATCGTCGGGAGCATGGATGATCCAATGGGGCAGATATTGATCATCCTGATGAGTGGCCCGGCGCATGTTCTTGACTGCCGTCATCGCATCGGGGAAAAGCAGGCCGCGACCCATGACATGGGCTTCGTACCCGCGTTTGACGATACTCCAGTCGGCCTCGTAACGGTCCATGGTGGTCACCATGCGGCCGCCGCCCGAGGCGATGGCATAGTCTCGTTGCAGGTTGTTCCTGTCCGCCCGGACGCGGATTGACCAGAGGAAGTCTTCCAGTCGGCCGATGTATTCAAGGGCGCTCAGCGGACCCACGTCCCGTCCGTCCAGCAGTGGGTGGATGTAGACCCGCTCCACGCCGCGGTTGTCGCATTCGGCGATGAGGGCCACGAGGTGATCGATGTGGCTGTGCACGTTGCCGTCCGAAAGCAGTCCGATGAAGTGGGCGGCTTTGTGTTCTTGTATGATGGTGGTGACATATTCATCGAAGGTCGAGCCGGCCGCGAAGATGGTGCGGTCGGCGATTGCCTTTGCCACCAGCGCCGCGCCCTGGGCGAAGATACGGCCGGCGCCGATGGCGTTGTGTCCCACCTCGCTGTTACCCTGATCCTGGTCGCTCGGCATGCCGACGGCGGTGCCGTGGGCTTGCAGCCGAGTGAAAACCTGGCCGGACATAAGCCGGTCCAGGTTGGGGGTGGCGGCCAGGTCCACGGCGTTGCCTGGATAGCCCTCCGCCTTGCCCTTGTAGAGGCCAATGCCGTCCATGATGACCAACAGCAAGGGGCCGGTCACTCCCTGATACTCGGATGTTCGTTTCAGTGTGAAAGCCATGCTTACTCCTGACTGGTTCCGTTTGAAGGTTGCGGGGGAGACGGCGAAACTCCAGTTCCGGCTCGTTCCAGCCGTTCCCTGAAGATGGGCGAACGGCGGTCGAGAAACGCCTCGATATGAAATCCGTGCCGGGCGCGGTTGATAAACGAGTAGGCACCCGGTTTGACTGGGTTGGCCGCCTGGTCCGCCAACACATGCACCAGGACGCCGAATGCCAGGGCTGCGAACAGGGGCAGGGTTCCGAGCAGAAAACCGGCGATGAGCAGCAGAGGGATCAGTTCCCATGAATGGAGGAAGATGAACAGCCGCTTGAAACCGGCAGCCGCGCAGGTCTTAAAGAAGTCACCGGGAGCAAGCCGGAAGCCCCGTTCAATGAAATAGTCGGGGATATGATCGAGATCCAGCAACACGCCGGCGAAGAAGACAGCGACACCCAGGTCCGGCCGGCCGGAAACGAAATACACTCCGGCGGCGGCGATTCCCGAAGTTACCATATGCCCAGCCAGAAACATCCAACACCCCCCTTCGCGACAGTATACCGCATCGATGGCGACGGGAGAAAGCTCCGGTTCGACATGCCGAGGATGCAGTAAGCCGCCGTCCCCCATTCAGACTATCCACGCTGTTCACCCTCCACCAGGTGTCGATTTCAATTGCAGTACGTTTTGTGATAGCTACAATAGCGGCAGCCCTCGCCGCATCGGGCAGTGAGGGCTTTCTCTTTCGCATCCGTGCGGCACGCGCGGGTGGAGCGGGACGGAGGAGCTATATGTCCAGGACAGCGGTGGTGGCGGTCGGCGGCAACTCGTTGATCAGGGACGAGTCTCATCAGCGGGTCGAAGACCAGTATGAAATCATTGCCGAGACCGTGGGGCATCTGATCCCCATATTGGAGGCCGGGTACCGGATGGTGGTGACGCACGGCAACGGCCCGCAGGTGGGATTCATCCTGTTGCGGTCGTACCTGGCGCGCGACCAGATCCACGAGGTACCGCTCTATTCCTGCGTGGCGGATACGCAGGGAGCGCTGGGTTTTCAGTTCCAGTTGGCGTTCCACAACGAGTTCGCCCGGCGCGGTATGGACATGCGGGCGGCGACGGTGGTAACCCAGGTCCTGGTGGACGAGGCCGATCCCGCGTTCGCGAAGCCCTCCAAGCCCATCGGTCCGTTCTACGACCGCGAGGAAGCCGACTATTACCAGCGGCAGGCGGGATGGATCATGCATGAGGATGCCGGGCGCGGGTACCGGCGCGTGGTGCCGTCACCGGCGCCCCTGGATATCATCGAGCTGGACGCCATCCGCAAGTTGTTGCATGACAACCACGTGGTGATCGCGGCGGGAGGCGGCGGCATCCCGGTGATCCGTACTGCCGGGGGCGGGTTGCAACCAACGGCGGCGGTGATCGACAAGGATCACGCCTCCGCCATGCTGGCGTCGCGACTGGACAGCGAGGTGCTGCTCATTTCCACGGCGGTGGAGCATGTGTACCTGCATTTCGGCACGCCTAGACAGCAGGTGATCGCCCGGATGACCGTGACGGAGGCGCGCCGGAACATGGTGGAGGGCCATTTCAAGGCGGGCAGCATGCTGCCCAAGATCGAGGCGGCCATGGGATTCCTGGAGCGGGGCGGCCGAAAGGTGATCATCACGAATCCCGAGTCCATCGAGCGGGCCATTGCCGGCGAGACCGGGACGGAGATTGTCGGATAGCTTCCAAGGGGATCAGGATCGTTCCGGCCGGCGGTGGCCGCGGGCGGGTTTCGCGGGGCGG
>JAFGDC010000027.1 GCA_016932295.1 candidate division CSSED10-310 bacterium | reverse complement strand
TCCAACGGGGTCGTACCCGGAATCTTGCAATGTTCGTCGCGATGTGTTGGCTTTCAATCCTCCACGGCAGCCACGGAGACAAGGCGGCGTTACTCGGACATGACGAAACGCGGTGAGCAGACGGGAGGTGGTGTCCTTATGCGGGAGTGAACCGACAGCCTTGGTGTGCCGGGGCAACCCACTGGACTGACCTAACACGCCACGGGCATGGCCTGATTGGTCCTTCCTTCGCCCCCGCCAAACCAGTGGCGCTAATAACGCCACCACTGAAGGCACACCAAAGCACTGCTCGTCAGACAAAAGCACCTCACCACCAAACCACCTCAAGCTTATATCGAAACGAAAGGGAGGATCGGTGTGGCTTGACAGTCGGCCGCGCCACCCGTAGTGTTTTAAGGGAATTCCCGGTCCCGAGGCAAAGGATTCACTTTGAAAGTCGCATTCATTTTTCCGCCGTATTCACATAAGCTCTTCGCTGAGAATCTCCATGTCGTGGATCAACAATTCGGCGTTTTCCCGCCGTTGAACCTGTTGTACGCCGCCGCCATCCTCGAACGCGCCGGCCATCAGGTACTCGTGATCGATGCCGCTTCCCGGCGGATTGACATGGCCCAGGCGCTGCGCGAAGTCGAAGAGTTCGATCCGGCGCTCCTCGCCTTCAACGTGATAACCTACATGTACCGGCAGACCCTCGAGTGGATCGTGTACATGAAAAAGCATACCAACCTGCCGGTCATCATCGGCGGTCGCAACATGACGTACTATCCGTACGAATCGATGGTGGATCCACACATCGATTTCGGCATCCTCGGCGAGGCGAATTCCTCCCTGCCGATCTTCATGGAAGCCTTCGCTGCCGGAGAAGGTCTGGAGCAGGTACCCGGGCTGGCATACAAACGCAACGGTGAGGTAGTGATGAACCCGCCGCCGCCGCTAGTGCCTTTCGACGACTATCCCTTTCCCGCCAGGCACCTGGTGCCCAACGAGAACTATTTTTCTCATGTCTCTCAACTGAAGAATTTCACTATCGGTCTGACCAGTCTGGGGTGCCCGCATAAATGCATTTTTTGCGTGATGGCAGAAATGCCCTACCGGGTGAGGTCCCCTCGGAATGTGTTGGATGAAATCATTCACTGCTACGATACCCTGGGCATCCGCGAGTTCGACTTTTTCGATTCCGCCATGTTTGAAAACCGGACAAGGATTCTGGAGCTGTGCCGGTTGATTGGGGAGAGCGGCCGCCGGATCGAGTGGTCAGCGCGATCCCGGGTGGATTCGCTGGATGAAGAATTACTGGCGGCCATGGCCAGGTCCGGCTGTGTGCGCCTCTTTTTCGGCATCGAAAGCGCCGATCGAAAAATTCTGAAGGCCATCAAGAAAGACATAGATCCCCAACAGATCACCCATACCATAGAGATGACCCGCAGCCACGGAATCAGGCCATTGGGATTTTTCATGGTGGGTAACCCCCATGAGGACCTCTCCACAGTCATCAAAAGTGTCCGGCTGGGACACCGGCTGAAACTCGATTACGCCCAATTTTCCCGTACCATCGCCAAGCCCAAGACCCTTCTGGATACACAAATCATCGAGTCCACCGGGTACGATTACTGGTCCGAGTACGTCCTCGGCAACATCGGCGAGAAACGCCTGCCCAGCCCCTGGACTGATCTGACCGAGCGGCAGATCGAAGTGTATACGAAAGTCGCCTACATCCTGTTTTATTTCCGCCCCCTCTATGCCGCCAGGATCCTCCTCAAGGCCAGATCATTCGGAGAAATCGTCAGGTATGCCAAGGTGGCGTTCATGATGCTGTTTCATTTCAATCGTGACTCCAAGCATGAAATCGTGCCCGGGCGGCAGCCGCGGACCGCCAAGGCGAATGGAAATACCTGACATCCATGAACTCCAGGACCGCCTTCCCGGTCGTCCTCTTCGATCTGGACGGTACGCTAAGTGATTTTTTCGCCGCCGCCAGGGACGGCCTGGAAGCTGCCTTTGGCCTGCTTGCGGGTACACACATCCGCCGTGACCGGTTTTATGATGCCTATCAACGGCAGTTCACCCGCGATCGCGACAACAACGATCCCGCCACCCGTCTCCAGCGCTTCGCCAGTGTTTTAAAAGCACTCGACCTTGATCGGCCTGAACTGGCCTTCGCCCTGGATGCGGAGTACCGGCGCGGTCGCCTGCGCCGGCCTCAACCCGTGCCCGGTGCGCCGGCCGTCCTGGCGCTTCTGTCGCGCCGCCGCCGCCTGGGAGTGGTTACCGACGGACCCGGTGACTACCAGCGGGAGCATCTGCGCAAACTGGGCGTGGAACACTTCTTCGAGATGGTGCTTGCCAGTGGTGATATCGGGTATTCAAAACCGCGTGTGGAACTGTTCGCCGCCGCGCTCGAAACGATGCATGCGACGGCGGAGAACACCGTGATGATCGGCGACAATCCTTACGCCGATCTTGAAACGCCGCACTCCATGGGCATGAAAACCATCCTCTTCACTGGTGCCACCACCTGGTACTGGGAGCGGACTGCCATCAGTCCCTTCGTCGACCGTATCGCCACTTCTTTCGACATTATCCCGGCCCTTGTGGCGCAGTTGGTCGAAAAACGGCTGTCACGATGACCCACGAACCGCTGGTCGAGACCATCGCCTGCCGCCCCTGTCTCACCGCAAATGATCGGTTGGTGTGCAAGGGGTCGCTGCCCCGCGGAGAAATCCCTGGACGAGGCATGGGGAACGCTTGCCTCGATTGACACGATGCCGGGTGTACTGTATGGATGCGTTGTCATAAATAGTTGATGGTCAACGGGGAGGTATCCATGGGTTCCTGGCGCGCCAATGCAATGATCGCCGTTATTTCAGTGCTTATGCTGCAACCCCTGACCACCCATGCGGTGCAACGTGAAGGGGTCGTTATCAACGAGGTCCTGTACGACCCGGATGGTAGTGACACCGGTCTGGAATGGGTCGAGCTGCACAACAGCAGCCCGGATCCCATCGAACTCACCGGGTACGATCTCAAGCCGGACGCAGGAGCCTACTACACATTCCCGTCTGTTATCCTGGCGCCCGGCGCTTGGGTCGTGATTCACAACAATGCGACGGGTGTGGATACGGAAACACATCTGTACGCGGGGCTCAGTTCGAACATGGGCAACACCGCCGGTAGCG
>JAFGDC010000262.1 GCA_016932295.1 candidate division CSSED10-310 bacterium | reverse complement strand
GGTGACACACTGGCGCGGGTGCTGGATCTGAACGGGATATCCGCTGCCGGGGCGCACTCGATCGCCGCGGCCGTGGGCGAACACCTGGCGCTGAATTCCATTCGTCCGGGCACGACACTGACGCTCACCTACATGGGACAGGAGGAGCGCCTCGAGCGCATCCTCATGCGGACCGATCAGGATCATGAATTAGTGCTGAGACGCGAGGATGATGCCTGGCACGGAGAGCTACGGGATATCCACAGTGAAATCGATCAGCAACTGGCCGAGGGTACGATAAGCAGTTCCTTCTGGCTGGCGGCGGAGGCAGCGGGAGTGGCGCCAGCCATGATCCTGGACGTGGCTGACATGTTCGGCTGGCAAATCGATTTCGCCTGTGATCTTCGAAACGGCGATGCGTTCAAAATCCTGCATGAAATCAAGCACTACTCTGACGGATCCCAAGCCTCCGGAAACATACTCGCCGCCAAGTTCACCAACAAGGGTGACGAGTTCCTGGCATTCCGCTTTGCGCGTGAAGACAGCGGGGATGATTTTTATGACAGCGCCGGGAATTCACTGCGCAGGACATTCCTGAAATCACCGCTTCGTTACCGGTACATCAGTTCGGGATTCTCACACAGTCGGTTCCATCCCATTCTGAAAAAGTACCGCCCCCATCTCGGAGTCGATTACGCGGCGCCTTCCGGAACGCCGGTCAGCGCTCTCGGCGACGGCATTATCGTGTTCAAGGGCACCAATGGCGGATATGGCAAATACCTCCAGGTCAGGCACGGCGATGCCTATCTCACCTGCTACGGACACCTCTCCGGGTATGCCAAGGGCATCGCCAAGGGGGCCCGGGTCAAGCAAGGCCAGGTCATCGGCTACGTTGGTGCCACCGGGCTCGCCACCGGACCCCATCTCGATTTCCGTGTCAAGTACCGGGATTCCTTCATCAATCCATTGAGCCTCGATTCACCGCCGGCGGAGCCGCTGCCGGAGGCGTTGATGGACGACTTCATCACGCACCGGGATCGTTGTCTCGAGGCGATGGGCGAATCGATCGGCTGATGCACATCGGGCCGCGCGGCCGCAGGCGTCGCGCGCAGATGCGCCTGGACCGGCGGAGTCATTCCATGGTCAGGGAGATGAGCTGGCCGTCATGCGCGTGGTCGACCATGAGCAGGCGGTCATCGCCGGGGCGCCAGTCGGGCCAGGCCAGCATGTCACCGGAGCCGGGCCAGCACCGAACAACACGCACCAGGGATGATCCCGAACGGGCGGCGAGCGCGAGGCACGTGGCATCGCTCCGGAGCGCCAGGACCGCCAATCGTGCACCGCCGGGCTCGAGGGTCATCCCCGCCGGCGCATCCAGGCGCGGCACGCAGACGGAGTCCGTTCCGGCGGCGAGATCGAGCAGGTGAAGCCGCACCATTGAATCCGGCTGCTCCGGCTCTATGGCGGAAGCATACAGAATAGAGTCGGACGCCATGTCATAGGCCGGCGGCGACAGGGGCGCGGCAGCCGCCGGCACGGCGTGCAGCCGCTTGTCCGGCAATGACAGGCGATCGAATTCCCTAATGCCGTCACGCTCCATCACGAGGAGCAATTCATCCGCCCCGGCGCGGTAGCCGAAGGCCAGACCGCCCGACCGGGTGAGACGCCGGCTGGTTTCTCCATACACGCTCACCTGCCATACCTGGGGAAGCCGAGAGGCGGTTTCCCGAAGATTGACGAACAGCTCCCGGCCATCAGACTTCCAGACCAGGGGCCCCACCCAGAAACCCGGCTCACCCACGAAGCGCAGACCTTCACCATCGGCATGGCACACCGCCAGGCGACGCTTCCATGGGTTCAGGTCACTGCCGATGATCACACCGATCCCGTCGCCATCCGGCGCCCAGGCGGCGCACACCACGTGACTGAGCAAGACCCTGCCGCCACCCTCCCTCGCGGCACGACGGCCGGGCAGACAACCAGTCGCCATCGTGATTGACAGCAGCCATGACATCACTGCAACAGACGCGCGGCCTCCGCTCTCATGTATTCGCAATCTCATCTTCTTCCTCCTCGACTATCACAGCAGCACTGTACATGACCGGTGCCTAACCGCCAACCTGGGTTTCCAGCCACGCCCTCATCCTGTCGTTCCAAACACATCATGCCTCCGGTCAGGGAATCGCAGCCTGTAAGCATCCAAATGACTTTTTTCGAGAATTATTATTGCGTTGATCGAGAAAGCTCTTTATTGTGGTGATGCTAGGTTTCAGGCAACCACATCGCGAGTGTGCCATGCTTCGTCCAGGCTTTTCTGTCTCGGTCGGAGGCATCCGGAAAAACCGGCACTCGTTCACCGTATGATTGACCTCCGGAGTGGACGTACCAGGGCATGCGAGGGCACTCGCCGCCCCCGGTCGCTTGCCGGCGGATTCAGATTGAATGGTGGCATGGAGTTACGCAGATTATTGGTATTGTGCAACGACGGTGATACCTCGGCATGGACGGAGCTTCTGCAACGATATTCCCGGAATATCCAGCGCCACATCGGTTGGCATTTGAAGAAATACCGGCGGCTGAAAGTCAAAGACCCGGGCATCGCCGATGATTTGTTTCAGGATGCCTTGTTCAAGTTGTATCAACACCGATTCTACAAACTGGTGGAGTTGCCTGATGACATTCACCTAATGCTGGAGCGCTTCCTGTGGGTGATCACCAGGCACGTGGTCGTATCACAGGTACGACGGGCACAGGCGGAATGCAGGACGGGAGAAATACCGTTCGAGGATCTGGAGAGTGTCTCCGACCTGGCGAGCGACAGAGAACCGTTGTATGTATTCGCGACCCGCGCCGCTCAACAGGATCCCATCAAGACCATCGAGCACCAACAATTGATGGATCAGATCATGGAATGCATCAACAGGGTATGCGCGCCGCACGAACTGGAACGCAAACTCGCTCTCCAGTTGTATATCCTCAATAATCTCGGCGCGATGGAAATCATCAGGATCGGCGGACTCAGGTATTCGACGGAACACCTCAGGAAGGTCATTTCAAGAGGACGCAAGGCGGTGGCCATTTGCCTGAAGAGAAAGTACAAGGTGAAATTGCCGAAGATCAAACGTCTGGAGAGTGATCAAGATAACGATGATGATGCGGAGAAAAAGAAAAAAAAGTGAAATCAGGTGTCACAATTTCATTTCCATTGCGTCTTGTCTTTATGGAGACCAGAAGTTCCGATAGGATCTCTGAGTAACCTCACCAGGTTTTAAATGGCGATAATGTGTATGGTTGGACGAAACGACAGAAATGATGAAATAGTTTATCGCCGATGCGGGGGACATCATGAATGACTTGTTGTGGCGCAAGAGCGACGGTACGGAGCACTGCCCGTCACCGGAGAGTCTGCTGCTGTTTCACCAGGGCCGGTTGACCGGTCGTGAGCGGACGGAACTCCTGATGCATCTGGTGGAATGTGCCGATTGCCGTGGTTCTCTGGCGGAGCTGGCTATCCTGGGGGATGAACTGGACCGTGTGGAGGAACACATCAGCCGGGAAGAGGCGGTGGCATTGTACGAGAAGCTGCGGCAGCGGCACCCCGCCGAGGTGAGGGTGAACCGGGATACACGTCGCGATAAGGAGCAGTCCCCGAAACAGTCCGGCACATTGCTGCCATTGCCGTTTTTAAAACCAAGTCTGGCGCTGGCGGCGGTGATGGTCTTGGTAGCGGCGCTCTCCACCTATGTTTTCACTCATACCGCCCACATGAATCAACTCACCCGGCAGACGGCGCAGCTCCTGCAGGCGGAATTGGCCGGTCCTAACTATTCGAATCTGCGACTGTCGTTCGTCGATCAGGTTGAGGACATGGACCAGAGAAGGACCACCCAGGTTTCTCCGAACAATCGGAAGCCGGGGCTCGATCAATTAAGCGCCTTGGAGGAGCGTGGCTATCGATCGGCGCGGTTGGAGCAGATGCGGCGCGAGGTCAATCTCTATTACAATCTCGCGCCCTCCGAGACCAGGGCTATGCTGCTGGGTAATCGGAGTGTCGATGACCTGACTGCAGACGAACTGGTGGATTACGGTGCGACGTACGCGGCGGAAGGCAAGTTCCTGACTGCGGTGGAATATTTCACCAAAGCCCACGGGAAGGACCCTGGCAACCAGGCCGCCCTTTACAATCTATGTCTGTTGTATTACAACCGGTCCAGTGAACTGGAAAGCGCCTCCAATATTGCTGCCGAACTCCTCGATGACTATTCAGCCAAGTATTTCGACATCGACAAGGACAGCCCCTGGGCGCAAATATTGAAGCGGCAGATCGGTCTCGACACACCCTGAAAGCGGCGTGATTCCTCCGCGGAGTCACCGTGGGGGGATTCATGAACGGACACCAGATAGAACAAGCCTTCCTGGAATTATTATCCGCGACGGAAGCGCTGCAAACCGGCCACTTCATGCTCTCTTCCGGTCTCCACAGCGGCAAGTACATCCAATGCGCCAGGTTGCTGCAGTATCCCGCTTACGCCGCCCAGGTTGGAGAATGGCTCGCCGGAGCGGTAAGCGGACACCACATCGACAAGGTGATTGCGCCGGCCATCGGCGGATTGATCCTGGGACACGAGGTGGCCAGAGCCCTGTCAGTGCCCTTCATTTTCACGGAGCGGCGCGATGGACGCCACCAGCTCAGGCGGGGCTTTACCATCGCACCGCAAGAACAATTGGTCATCATCGAGGATGTCACCACCACCGGCGGCTCCATACGCGAAGTAGACACAATTGTCCGCGCCGCCAACGCCACGCCTGTTGCAGCGGGAACCGCCGTGCTTCGCGGACCTGTGCCGGACCTCCATGAACCGTTTTTCTATCTCGCCAGACTGCAATTCGAAACCTTTATACCAGACCAGTGTCCACTCTGCGCAGCAGGCATGCCGGTCCAGAAGCCGGGCTCCAATGTCGGACCGGACCATGGCCCCCGCCCGTAGAACCAGCGCACTGCTGTGGATACTGCTGGCCGGTATCCTGCTCTTCTTCCGGATTTATCAACTGCATGCTGATCCGCCGCCGGACTTCGGCATCCAATTTATCTCGGACGAGGGCTGGTGGGTTCACAACGCGCGCAACCAGGCGTTGTTCGGAAACTGGATCCTGGACGAATTCAACCAATCCTTGTTCATCAGTCCCCTGTACTGCCTTCTCGTCTATGTTTGCTACAGCGCTGCCGGAGTCGGGCTGGCTTCCTCCCGGTTCGTTTCCGCCCTTTCCGGTTTGCTGGTAACACTCGTTGTCGGCGCTCATGCCGCCAGGCAGGGTGGCCGCCGGCATGGGTTACTGGCCGCCGCCGTTATCGGCGCAAACTATTCTTTCATCTGCCTCAATCGCGTCGCCTTCGTGGACACCTTCATGCTCGTGTTCCTCTGCCTCGCAGTGTTCCTGAGCTGCGGAGCCGCACCGAAACGCATGCACCTGCTCATGGCAGGCATAGCGTTCGGCGTGGCCCTTTGCACGAAATCCTACAGCCTGGTGATGACCCCGGTCCTGCTTTCCTGCTGGTACTATGACCTGCGGCGGCACGGGCGGCTGGGTCGGCGGCTCGAGGGGACAGGTGTATTCCTCATCGGTCTCGCCGCCACGCTCACCACCTGGTTCCTGCTCATCTACCGACCCTTTGCGGCGGATTTCACGCTCATGTACTCCCTCTGGTCCGACGGGAACCTGCCCCACGGACCGTGGCAGATGATCAAAAATGTGGTGGGACTGTTCACCTTCGCATCCCAGGACACGATCACTATCCGGCGCTTCATCGCCCTTAACCCCATACTTCTGCTGTTATTCTGGAGTGAAACCTGGCGGCTGCTCTCCGGTGCCTACCGGAATGTCTTTCCACTCCGTGTCGTGAACTCCTCCCAACCACCTGTCACACCGCTGCCCGATTATCTGGCGCATGCCTGGATCTGGCTGGGGTGGGCGCTGCTCGCGCTTCTGCCGCTCACCGCCAAACCAATGCGACGCTATATCCTGCTCCTGCCTCCTCTCACCCTCGTCATCACGCACCTGCTGGCAAGTCTCCCGGTGCGGCTCCCTGAAATACCCCGCCGCTCTCTCCGCCATACCCTGCGCAGCCTCTGGCTGGCCATCCCCCTCGCCCTGCTCACCACTCCACCGCTGGCGCGGCTGCTGGCACCCCTGGCAGGCCGTGCCGCCGTCACATGGGGTGGAGGAATGAAGCCGCCACATTTGGAATCGATCACTGTCCTCACCGCCATTCTGACCCTGGCGATGTGGTGGCCGATCGCCTGTCTCATATCCCATCGGCTTCGTTTCCTCCATCGATTGAATCCCACCTGGATGCTCATTCTCCTGCTCGGTCTGCACCTGGGGCGGATCGTTCACCTGCACACCAGCGCCACCTTCAGTCAGTACGAAACATCCCGGTACCTGCGGCGTTATTTCCAACACGGCACCCGCGTTCTCGGCGGCGTGGCTGATTCCCTGTGTCTGGAAAACGAGGCGTTCTCTTTCGCCATCTGGGGTCGGCAGGAAGCACCAAGGGTGTTGAACGAGCGTCCGGTAGCCCGGTACGCGCCGGAATTCCTGATGATTGTCCGGAAGTTGGACGCTCCCTGGCCGCCTGAGGCGCGGTACGTCCAGTACGCGATCCCTGAAAACCTCCTGGACACCCTTCAGCTCCTGCCTGTCAGGGATACTCACCGCGTCATCGTGGACCTTTACAGCCTGAAAGGCATCGCCGAATCTTCCTCAGTGGCGGCAAACCCGCTCACACCCCTCTAACACGGCCGTTGGGGAATCCCGTCCTCTACAGGCGGGCCCCCCCATTCGCCAACCAATCCTCCTCGTCAATCACCTCGATCCCAAACCTTTCCAGCAATGCCGTTGTCACGCCCGAACCGATTCTAAGCGTCCCCGAATGGGTACCATCATACACAGCATGGACACCGCACGATGGACTCCTGGCCTTGGTGATGGCGCGCCGCACCCCGTGAAGCCTCGCTTTCATCAAGGCACGCCGGGCGCCCCGCAGAAAATTGGCGGTCACATCCCGGCCGTCGATGGTGACAACCCGCGCCGCGGAATTCAACACATCGGCGCCGGCACCGCAGGTGATTTCGGCCGGCGGGCGGGGAGTCGGAAGTCCTCCTGCGTGTTCAGGGCAAAACCCGATGACGCGACCCAAGGCGCTTCTTTCCACGAGTGTCGGGGTGGCGTGATGCCCCGCGATATACGTGCAGGGGATGCCCAGCAAGCAAGCGCTCACCAGGTCCGGCGGCGGTGTGTTGATGGTTCTGAGCGGCTGAATGGAAAACGTGTGCAGCAAATCCACCAGTTCGTCAGCCGGCCTTCCCGCCACACGAGCGCTCACGATGCGCGCCAGCAGGGCGATTATCTGCAGCACGCGGACCGCCAGCATGAACGGCACCCCGCCATGCACCTGGCTGAATACGGCCAGGCTCAGATAGTTCTCACGGAATGCGATGGCGCTGTCCTCACGATAGGATTCTCCGACCCCGTGGGTAACCGTCAGATCATTGATAAACACTCGTCTCTTCCCCACCGCCGCCAGGCGGATGGCCAGATCGATCTCTTCATAGAACAGGAAAAAGCGCTCGTCGAAGCCGCCCAGACGGTGGAAATCATCGGCCCGCACCATGACGCAGCATCCCACCGAATAGTCAACATCCTGCTCCGCGGCAAGCGGTCGATACTGGCCGAAAAAACGGCCCAGGAAGGGCATGCGGCGGATGACCCATTCATCTCCGGGCATGAGTTTCTTCAGCGAGAACAAGCGGGCGGCGATAGTAAACAGGCTGGGGAACTTACCCCTGGAGGGTTGCAGGCGACCGTCGGGATAAAGGATCCGGGGAGCGGCGGTGGCGGTGTCCGGATGCTGTTCGAGGTACTGGAGCAATCCCCGCATGACCCCTTCGCCAAGCGTGGCATCCGGATTCATGAGCAGAAGATAGTCGCCCGTGGCAATGGTGGCAGCAAGATTGACCGCACGGGCGAACCCCAGGTTGCGCCCCGGCTCAACGACGGCGACTGGAGCGGGACAGGGTCCCAGGCAGGTCTGGACAACATCGCCCGGACTGTTGTTAACGACTATGACGTCATAAGATTCGTAACCCTGCGTCACCACCGATCGAAACGCTCGTCCCGCAGCCTCGGCCGAACGGAAGTTGACGATGATGACAGTGACGTGCGGACTGCGGTTCACTATCCTGGTCATCTTTTCGAACCGTCCCGATACATCCGCCGATGCATCATGTTCACTGGGTGGGAAGCTCGCCGATCAGCTCCAATTCCGCCTTGGCTTTGTCCACTTCTCCCCGCTGTTGGTACAGGTACGCGAGGTTGCGGTGCGCATTCTTGAACTCCGGATTCAGGTCGATGATGCGCTTGAGGATCGTTTCCGCTTGCTGAGAATCGCCGGTCTTCAGGTGCACAATGGCGAGGTTGTTCATGGCCATCAGGAAGTCCGGTTTGAGCGCCAAAGCCTGGTTGTACAGCGCCACCGCCTTGTCGTATTGATTCAGTTCTTCCACGACATTTGCGTAGCTGAACAGCAATTCAGGATCATCGACGCGCATCGATGTCACTTTGGCGTACAGATCGCGGGCGGCTTCATAGTCCTTGAGCCGGTTCTTGATCTGAGCCAGTTGGACAAGCGCGGCGGTGAATGAACCATCGATGCTGACCGCTTGTTCGTAATAGAGCGCCGCTTGTTCGAGAGAATTTTTCTGTTCGTACAACATGCCGAGATTGTAATAGGTTCTGGCATCTTTTGGATTCTTGGCAAGAGCTGTGGTGTAGTCCTCCAGGGCTTTCTCCAGCGCCCCTTTCTGCTGGTTGAGCAAACCTCTCATGCGATACAGAACACCGCTTGTTTCGAATTTTTCAATGGCGTGATCCAGCAGTTCCATTGCATGCCGCTGATCATCGAAACGCAGCATCAAATTGACCAGGTCCGTGTATTCATCAACGGTCTCGAACGCATCCACCGATTCCACCAGTTGCCGATAGTACTGATACGAGGACTTTTCATCCCCCTGAACGCCGGACAATCTGCCCAGTTCTCGCAGCACCGCGGGATTCCGGGGATTGACGTTGTAAGACTGTTGCAGAATTTCCAGGGCTTCGGCCAGCTTACCCCTTTTCTCCAGGTACGCCGCATAGTCTATGTAGGCCTTGGAGAGCAAGGGGAACAGGGTGGTTGCCTCGGTAAACCCGCGGGCGGCGCCGCTATCATCGGTATCTGCGGCGGCGAGTACGCCCAGGAAGTAATGAGCAAGCGCCAGACTTGGTTTATCAGCAGGTTTGACACCCCTGGCCGTGGCCATCTCGATAGCCCTGGTGAATTCCGCGCGCGCGGTGGATGCCTGGCCCTGATGAAATGCCACCTCACCGGCTCGAATGACATACCTGAAATTATCCGGAAACTTGTATTGCAATGTGGTCAGGTAGTTTTCCGCCTTCTCATAATCGCCGGCACGCAGCGCGATACCGGCGGCCAGATCCAGCGACTCGTAATCTTCCGGATTGGCGGTGACATAGGTCCCAATCTTCTCCATGGCCGTCGCCGTGTCATCGAGTTCGTTGGCTGCCAATGCTTGGTAGAAATCGAGCCGGGGCGCCTCCGGATTGATGGCGCGGAGCGTTTCGATCTCCTGCAGGGAGTCCTGCCAGGATCCGAGTGTTTGAAGAATCAAAATCCGTTCTTCCACCGCGGCTGGTTCGGAGGGCAGGATGTCCCGCGCCCGGTTGGCATGCTCCAGGGCTTCCGGCAGCAGATCCTGAGCCCGAAGCACCTGCGCCATCACGATGTTGGCCTGGTAATGATTCGGATAGACGGCCAGGAAATCCCCCAGCAACGCCTGGGCTTCCTCGTAATTACCGCGCTTTTGAGCCTTGAGTCCCCTGGCCAGCAGCTTGTCCGCATCCGATGCGGCAGCAGTGAATGTCCCGCCGGCAAAACCTATCAACAGGAGTATCCATGCAGCGGTGGAGATCACACCGGCGATTTTCAGCCTCATATTTCTCTCCCTTGCTGATTGAGCATTCTTTCCGTTAACTCTACTGTTGATTAACACGCTGCGTAATATATGTCAAGAAACGCAACCACTTATGGATTCAAATCGAGAAATGACAGCGCCTGTACAAGACCGCCGAGCGATCCCCGCAGCAAGCTGCCATCATCGACGAGGCGGCAGTTCCGACAGGACCACCTGGCTGTCCTTGATG
The DNA here is from genome assembly GCA_016932295.1 of candidate division CSSED10-310 bacterium. The sequence continues at coordinate 3,248 of JAFGDC010000262.1, read as the reverse complement.
CTGAAACGATTCAATTCTCGCGCGACTGCCATGGCATCGGGGAACCACCGGTGGTGGAGGAGCCATTCATTACCCAGACTGTAATCCCAGGATAACAGGTATCTGACGCCTCCCGTTCCTAAAGGATCTATGTCGTTGACATAGCCCTTCCAGATGGGGACGGCGTGATGGGATGTACCCAGGCACAACTGGGGTGCCCATTGGCCTCCGATGGTGGTGGGTGAGAGCCTGGTCAGGTACTGCCGTGCGGCCTGAACGGCGTATTCACGATGATGGAACCAGCGGCCGTAATGAAACAGGTTGACCGCCAGAAACAACGTGACAGCGGCGGCCGACAACCACCCCCGGCGCCTGGTGATCAGGAGGAGGAGAGGAATGGTGGCGAGGAAGCATAGAGCGCCAAGGCGCGGTATGGCAGGATTGTTCGTGATGCCATGGATGCCGAGGGGAACCAGGGAGTCCACCACGACCACCGCAGCCTGTCCGATCAGGACGACGAGCAATGGAACCAGCAGGCGACGTCCGCTCCTCGCCGGGACGGCGGAGATGGAGGTAATTGCCGTCGCTGACAGGAAGGCCATGGGGACAAGGATGGGCACATAGTAACGCAACGGGCGGTAGCCGAACACCGCCAGTTCGGTCCACTGCAGGACGAACCATCCGAGAGCCGCGGTGGCGGGAGCCGGGAGCCGGCGCCACCAGCCACGACCGCGGGACCACAGAGCGACGAATCCCAGCATGGTGAGCAGGAGCATTATTGGGGAGCGGAACAAGTACAAGAAACAAGGCTGGGTGATGATGTTCCTGGCCACGTTGAGCGGTTCCCAGGATTGCTGGGATCGATAATATGTATTGTATTTTTCCAACAGGCCGGCATGTGGGATGCGGATCGATACCAGCCAGACCGCGGCGATGGCGGCGAAGCCCATACACAGTGGCGCCAGGTGCCGGAGGCCTGCGCTGTGGCGGCGGTCGCGATCCCGCGCCCAGACGGTGAGAACAAGCACCGGCAGGATGAACAAGGCGGTGGTTTTGGTCACAAAGGCGAAACCAGCCAGGATGCCGGCCGCCAGATCCCCCGCCACTACCCGGCGTGGTGGAATACAAACAACCGCCGTCACCGCTCCGGTCATAAACAGGGTCAGGGGAGTTTCCAGCAGGGCTAGCCGGTTATAGGAAACCGCCACGTAACTACAGCCATAAAAGACAAGCATGAACAGCCCATGGCGGTTGCCGGCGGCTCGACCCCAACACCATACAAGCGCCAGGAGAAGCGCCGCGCACACCATGGAAACCGCCCGCACCTGGATCGGTCCAACACCAAACAAGATGAAGGAAAGCAGTGTGAACAGGTGCACGATGGGCGACATGTACATGTTGTTCCAGTCGTCCTGAACGGCCTTTCCGAACAGCACCTGGTTGCGCGCGTTGTGGCACCAGAAACCTTCGTCGCTGTAGTAGCCGCCGGACCAGCTGAGATCAGCCGGCGGATCGGCGGTGGGGGCAAGAATACGGAGGAGCACGGCCAGTCCGACCACCATGATGACCGGCACGCTCCTCAAGCGGTTCCTCCAGCGCGAGGCAGAAGCATCCCGCGGCGTGAATCATCGATGAACTCACCGTCGCGGACCAGGAACCCGCCGCGCAGCAGGACATGTGTTATTCTTCCGGTGACTTGGTAGCCGGTGTACGGCGACCAGTCACAGGGGGTGGCCAGGTGATCCGGATCGATCCGCCAGGAGACACGCGGATCCAGGACGACGATATCGGCATCCGCTCCCGGCAGGATGGAACCCTTGCGCGGATAGAGTCCGAAGATCCTGGCCGGATTGGTGCTGAGCATTGACACCAGGCGCGCCTGCGGCAACCCGCCGCGCCGGCGGGATGCTTCGAGAAACACCGGTGCCATGGTCTCGACGCCGGGTATGCCGTAAGGAATGGCGGTAAAATCTCCGCCCCAGGCATCTTTTTGAGCCGCCGTGAACACGCAGTGATCAGTGGCAACCATATCCACCACGCCCGTCTCTATGCCTCGCCAGAGACCCTCCACGTCCGCCGCCGGGCGGAGCGGGGGACAGGTGGCGTAACGATGACCATGCAAGCCCGCGAAGCGGCTTTCATCCAGTACCAGGTATTGTGGACAGGTCTCACAGGTGACCCGCACCCCGTCAATCCTGGCGCGCTCCACTGCCGTCGCGCCGCCGGCGGTGGTCATGTGGACGATGTGCAGTCGGCCGCCAGCGCCGCCGGCAATGGCACATGCCCGTGCGATGGCCTCCGCCTCGGAGAACGATGGCCGGCTGCGGCCGTGATACGGTGCTGACAGCAAGCCGCACCGGCGGTATTCCTCGATCAGGGCAGCGATGATCTCGTCATTCTCAGCGTGAACCGTGATCAGTGCATCCAGTTCACGAGCCTTCTCCAAATACTTGAACAGCCATCCATCATGGGTGATTCGGCCCTCCCGGCGATAGGTCATGAACAGCTTCAGACTGGTCACCCCCATGGCCACCACTTGCTCGAACTCATCGAGGCTGGTCTCGCACATACCGCACGCCGATGCATGCACGCTGTAATCAACGTGGCATTCATTCACCATCTCCCCAAGGCGCCGGCGGACCGGCGCAAGAATGGCGCCGCCAGCAGGTGGATTGGCGAAATCGATGATTGTGGTCACTCCTCCCATGGCCGCCGCCCTGGTACCCGACCTGAAATCGTCGGCGGTAACAGTCCCGCAGAAAGGCAATTTGAAGTGCGTGTGGGCGTCAATGAAGCCGGGCATCACGAAACACCCGGAAACATTGATCTCATCCCTGGCATGACCGCCGCCGGGAGCCGACAGTGCCGCTATCCGCCCGTCGGCGATTCCCACATCCAGGTCGAATGATCCCTGTTCGAGCACTACCCTACCGCCGCGAACGATCAGATCCATCACTGCCTCCATGTCTCCGCCTCCATTCAGCAACATGCATCCTTCGACCAGGTCGCCCGCAATTCCTCCGCCAATTCCTCCGGAGGCTGCAGGACCAATTCTTCACCCAGCATCTTCTGCACGAAATAATCGTCATTGCGGTAGTCGGAAGCCATATTCTGCCGGGAAATGATCCTGGTCACCACGGGGCAACCGGGCATCCCGCCGTCCAGCGAGCCGGAGTGCAGGCTGACATTGAAGGAACTCAAACCGCGCCTGTCATAGAGGGCGAGCACCGTGGAAAGCCCCATTGACAGCGCCGTCAACTGCGACGGTC
>JAFGDC010000261.1 GCA_016932295.1 candidate division CSSED10-310 bacterium | reverse complement strand
TGCTCGTTGTCCGTCAGACCTGCGTCGGCTTCGATGCGGCGGACCCGCTCCCGGTTTGAGCGCCGGTACCCCTCCAGGTGGCGCAGGCACAGGCGCAGTGTCCATGCCGCCAGGTAGTTGGTGTAGTAATTATTATCGATGTGATAATGATATTCATCTGGTCCCATGACCTGTCTGATGACAAATGTACCCTTGGCGTGGTCCCAGGCAGCCAGCGAAGCATTGAAGCGAGCTGTCTCGATCAGCATCTCCAGGCCGGCATCGAGCATCCATTCATGATCGCCCGACATCCTTATGTATGACTCGATCGCGAACGCGACGCCGGCGGAGATATGGTACACTTCCTTGCCACTCCATTCCTCCAGTTCCCGGCCGGTGGCATGATCGATGATCTTGAAGGGTGAATCGGGATTCCCCTCGTGATCGGCCTCCTCCGGGAACCGCGCTCCCGCATATCCGGTGGCGGCGGCATGGCGGCGCGCGGCCGCCAGCGTTCGATGCCTGAATTGGAGGAGGTTCCTTGCCAGTCGCGGGTCCGTATAGAGGAAAAAGAAGATGATGAATAACTCGGTGTTGAAGAAATGATGGCCGGAGTGATAGTCCGAACTGAATCCCCGCGCCGGAACGCTCCATGAAGCATCTTCCCGGTACGACTGTAAGAGATGAAACACGGCGAATCGGGCGCCTTCATTGGCGCGCGCATCTCCCCTGATTTCAATATCCGCTGAGCGCCAACGCTTCCGCCACCAACGGAGATGCTCCTCGATCAGCCGGTGGCAGCCGGTCTCCAAGGCGGTCGTCACCGCCTGCCGTGCGTTTCCCTCCGGATCCGGATCTTCACTGGACGGACAGAATCCAACTATCCTGCAGAAGCTGCTGTCCCCTTCGTCGGCCGCCAGTTGTATTGATTCCACCACCCGTTCACGTTCCATCCTGACATGCCGCCGCCGGCTTCCGGTCAGCACGGCACTGTCGCAGGCGAACCGGCTTCCCGAACTGTGACAGGGAAAGGTGAGTGCCAGCCTCGTCCCGTCCCAGGCCAGTTCCGGCGGCCGCCAATGCTGTATGCGCAGCGCCGGCGACAGCGCCCATAAATACCGATTGTAAACGCCGAAGTGCGTACCCAGTTCAAGGATGATCCGTCCACCGGGGACCGTTGTCCGCACTCTCCCCAGGATCATGGCCAGGTTTTTACGGCTGGCGTGCAGTATGATTACGAACGCCAGGCTGACGGTGTTTCCCTTCGCCGTAACGAATGTGCAGGCGACATGACACAACCCGTGTTTCATGTCCAATGTCTGTATGAACGATCCTTCGGAATCGTCGCGCAATTGCAGCCGTTCACCGTCTGCCAGAAGGGCAACATCCAGGAAATTGGGTAAATTGGAGATGGAGTTTCGAACCGCCAGGCCCCGCTCATATACCGTCGCCAGGTAAAATCCGGGATGGGTGAGCGGATTGTCGAAGTTAACCGTGGCGCTCAGGCCGGCGTAGCCGTTGGCCAGCGTGAACAGCTTCTCGTAATAGGCATCCTCGGCCGCCCGGTACGTGCTCCGCTGCACCTGCCAGTCCGGAGAACTCAGCAGCGACGTCGGGTCCGGTAGTTCCATCCGCTCTTCTCCTGTCATACGGGAACCAGCTCCATCAGTGTGCGATAGCGTCGCTTCAGCCCCCCGGCATCATGCTCGCCGGTGTACCATGGCGCCGGCGCCGGTCCATGCCAGAATGACGAAGCCATGACACCACGCCACAGGGTCAACCCTTCCAGGCCGCTGCCGGTGGGGGCCGTGATGCCGGCTTCGCGCAGGGTGGCGCAGAGGTACGCGATGCACAGCGCCGGCGCTTCAGCAGCGCTCACCGGGAGCCTGCCGTAAGCGGTGCCATCGAAGAACGGCGGGGTCATGAGAACCACTTCGGTCATCCCTTTCTCCTCCCTTTCCCGCTCCACCCGCGGAGTGCGTCCCGATCGCAAGGGGGAACCGTGTCGCCCGTGGCCTTCCAGCCGCGTTCCCGCACGCCGATCCTCACGATGCCGGCCTGTTCAAGGCAGCTCATGAAGGTCTTGAAGTCAGCTTCCCCGTTGCCCCAGGCTTCCTGCGCGGCGGCGACTGACCAGTCATCGCGGTCCTTCAGCTCCTCCAGGAACCGCCACTGCCGGTCGTTCAACCTCGTGGCGGTGAAACCGTGGAAGAGAAAACGAGTCTCGTCCGCCGGCGGTGCCGCCAGGATCGTCCGTATCTCCGCGGGATCGTCCAGGGCCCGGCAGGCGGCGATCAACTCATCCACGGGCAGGCCGGATTCAAACAACCGGAACTGATCGGAGACCTGTAGCGGGTCGTCCGCCGCCTGTCTGGACACACCGCTCCCGTTGTGCCTGGCGGACAGACTCTCGAACAGACCATACTCCACCAGTGCGCTGTCGAAAGGTGGCGGCGCGGGGAAACGGCATTTCAGCGAGAGCAGATCGAAACGGGCGATTTCCCTGAGCGTGCGGGTGACTGTGCCTGGCAGGCCGAATCGCTCGGTGCAGTATTCCAGGAAGGTTGAGTACTGTTTGGTGAAACGGCTCAAAGCGCCTTCCGCGTTGGTGAAATCCTCCGGCACGAGGCCGCCATGCAAGCCGGTGGTGTCGCACAGCCAGTCGCTGATGATTTCAAACACCTCGATGATCGAGATACCCAGCACTTTACACAGTATAAGGAATGAGTTCCTGTGTGGTTCGTAACCGATGCGGAGCCCCCACATGATTTTCTGGGCCGCCATGATATCGGTGAACTCCATACGGGCCGTCCCCATCACGTTGCCGTTCACCTCCTCGATCCCGTACCGTTCCCGTTCAAGGGCATAATTCGTATCCGGCAGCAGCCGGAATATATTGGTGTTGATCACGTCCGGCTCCAGGTCGCGAATAATACCCTGCAGGCTGTCAAGAAAGTCCCGTTTCGATTCGGACGGCAATCCTATAATGGTATCCACCATGGTTGGCATGTCGTGTGCTTTCAGCAGTCTGACAAATTCCACGGTGGCGTGGCGCAGACGTTTCGGGCGACCCATGTCGGTCCAGGATGCCGGGTCGTACGACTGCAGGCCGACGTTGACCTGCATGAACAGCGCCCGGGCGCAGAGGCGCAGGGTGGCGGCAGTGGTGGTTCGATAATCCAGGTAGCCGTACATGGGGATACGATAAAGATCCAGTTCCTTCCTGATTGTGATGACCCCCTCGAGGAATCGCTCGATGAGCCTCGTGTCTCCTCCGAACAGGTAGTTGTCCCAGTAAACGATTTCCCATGTCCGCGGGTAATTGACGAGGATATACCGCACTTCCTCCAGGGCCTGTTCCACGGAGCGCAGGATCAGCCGTCCGGCTTCTCGGGATGCTCCTCCGAAATAGCAGAAACGGCATTTCATACGGCAGCCGCGGCTGTTCTGCAGGTGCATGGCGGCGAATTCCGAGCGCGGTGCGTAATATCCTTCAAGGATGATGGATGGCAGATCATCCAGTGCGGTTATCGGGAAGCATTCATCGTTATGTTCCACGTGGCACTCACGGCGACTGGAGACCTGCGGTATGGAACGGAGGTCCCGCAGGCCAAGGCGCCATCGCAGGACCTCGCGCAGGGGCAGTTCACCATATCCGCGGATGACGATATCGAACCATTCATGGTCCGTGAGGAACCGCTCCGCCCGCTCGACGGAGGAGACCGAGGGGCCGCCGCATATCATCAGGGTATCCGGAAGGATGGCTTTCAGGTACCGCGCCAGGTCGATGACATGCCGGATCGACCAGATATAACAGGGGAACAACAGGAAGTCCGGTTTCCGATGGGAAAAGAACAGCAGGTGTTCGAGATACGGATAATTACCATCGGTGCATATCAGATCCGTCAATTTCGATGTGTACATCGGGTAATACGCGATTGCCGCGACCCCGGCGAGATCGGAATCGTGATCCACCACGGATCTGAAGAGGTGGTACAGAATCGAGTTGTTATAACCGCTTTCGTAGAGGAATACCTCATCATCGTCACGGGTGGGGAATATCTCTATCAACCACCCGGTCAGCGGCATAACGTCTCTCCGTCCGTTTCGGGCTCGAGGCAGGAGACCGCCCAGTCCAGTCCCAGTTCCAACAGGGTGCCGGGCAGCGGGGCGCCGGTTTCGGGTGACCAGCCCATCATGAGGTAGTAGGCGTGTTTGGCCTGCTGCATAGCCTGTTCATCTATGCCGCGCAGCGCGCCGTCGCCAGAGTCATGGAAGAAGCGTGCCGGCAGCCGGTCGTCGGCCGGCGTGAAGCCCCGCCGGATGTTCACCAGGCGGCACAGATTGATGGCGCGCTCACCCACCTTGATGAGTTCGAAAAGAGTGGTTTCCCAGCCGGTTATGGCATTTATAATGGGTGGTAGTTCTTCATACCGGTAGGGTATGAATTTACATAGTCCGATACAATTGAGGAGATACCGCCAGGGTGTCAGGTAGACAAACAGTCTGACCTTTTCATGACCGAGATCGTTTTCGGCGAGGGGAGCCGCAATGCCCATCGATCTGGCTTCCCATAACTTGTCGCCGTCTTCCGTATAGTTGGAATCGTGAATGTTGTGATTGTGATCCGCGCCGGTGGGTGAAACCATGTATCCCAGTCCCAGACCCTGTCTGAAGCGTGGTTCCACCATGGGGATTTCCTGTCCTTTGACTTCCATCGCCACGCCCGCCGATCCCGGAATTTGTTCACTCGCACGTTTCGTGCCTTCCGCCAGTAAATCGCCGATACCCTCCCGGCGGGCGATGCGATGAATCATTTCGATCATAGCGGCGCCGTCGCCGAAGGAGAGTGTCATTCCGCCGGTGTGGCGGGTCGTCAGCAGTCCTTGTTCGAAACATTCCATGGCGAAGGCGACGGCGGCGCCCGTCGATATGGTATCGATGCCGTATCCCGCGCATAACTCATTGGCCTTGGCGACCATGGCAAGCTCGCGCACACCGCAGAGTGATCCCAGGGCGGCGAGGGTTTCATATTCAGGTCCGCCATACCGCGGGTCCACAGGAAAGGGTCCGTCGGCGATCCCCACCACTCGCTTGCAGGCGATGGGGCAGACCCGACCGATGCCGCTGGCACATGTGCCGCGGGCCTGGAGGATGGTGTGCGATATCCTGCGTCCGGAGATGGCGGCAGCGCCTTCGAAAGTGCCTTTCTGGAAATTCCTCGTCGGCAATGCGCCCATTTCATTGAAATATTCCAGGGCCGAGGTCGTGCCCAATCTGCCGAAGCTTTTGAAGCCTTTGCGTTCGCGCCTAAGCACTTGGCGCCAGCATTTCTCGAGGGCCGCGGTGTCATGCACCGCGGGTGAGCCGCTACCCCGTACCACCACCGCCTTGAGTCGCTTCGCGCCCATGACCGCACCCAGTCCGCAGCGGCCGTAGAAATGATGCAGATCGTTCACGATACATGCATACCTGACGAGGTTCTCGCCCCCTGGCCCGATTTGCGCCACGCGCGCCTCCCGGCAGCCGGATTCCTCGCGTAACAACTCCTGCGCCTGTACCGTGGGGATTCCCCAGCACCTGGCGGCGGATCGAATCGATACTTCGCGGTCATGTATGAAGATATACACCGGCTCGGCGGCCTGCCCCGCGATGACGATCACGTCATAACCGGCGGCTTCCAGTTCGGTGCCCCAGTACCCCCCGGCTTCCGCATCGCCGAATCCGCCGGTCAGCGGAGAAATGGCACCGGCGCTGTTCCGGCCGCTGCCGATCACCGGTCGTCCGGTGGCAATGCCGGCGGCGAAGATCAGCAGGTT
>JAFGDC010000260.1 GCA_016932295.1 candidate division CSSED10-310 bacterium | reverse complement strand
GGTTGGAGAGACCCGTACTGGATGTGGGCTGCGGTGACGGGTTGTTCATGTCCAACGTGTTTCGAGATCCGCTGGATGTCGGCCTCGATATCTCCGGGCGGGAAGCATCCCGAGCCAGGAAACGGGGCGCCTACCGGGAGGTAGTGACCAGTTCCGTGTTCGACATCCCCTTCCCGGAAAACACCTTCAAGACCGTCACCTCGAACTGCGTGTTCGAACACCTCAAGGAGCCGGTGGAGGCGTTCGCCGAAATCCACCGCGTGCTCCAGCCAGGCGGCAGGTATGTGTTTACCGCGCACAGCGATCGTTACGACGACTACCTGTACTACCCGGGGCTGCTGCGGCGAATGGGTCTGTCCCGGCTGGCGCGCGGCTACTCGGACTTTCTGCGCGCGCGCTTTAAACACTTCAGTTGCTTGTCACCGGAACGGTGGAGCGCCATGCTGGAAAGCGTCGGATTCACCCAGATCACGTACGAGTATTACCTGCCCCGTCGCAGCCTGGAAACCTTCGACCTGCTGCTGCCTCTGAGCACGTCCGCTTATGTGAACAAGAAGTTGTTCGGGCGATGGGTGCTGCTGCCGCGGGGGTGGCTGTGGAAGGTGTTCGGCGGCTTCCTGCGCGCCAGGTACGCCATCGAGTGTGATTGCGGGGGCGCTCTCCTCATGGTGGCCTACAAAAAAACTTCATGCTGATCGGAGTGCTCGACACCCCGGCCGGGCTCGCGCGCCATGCGGCGTTGCTGGGCGATGACTGCCGGCTATCGACGCCACGGCGGCCGGATGACCTGCTGGAGTATGACGGATGTATCATGTCAGCGCCGGCGGACGATCTGGTGCACCGCCTGGGCGGAGCCGCCCTGGGCCGGCTCCTGCGACAACGGGTCAGGGCGGGAATGGGAGTGCTGGCCGCCGGACCCATGCTGTGCTGTGTTGCCGCCGCGGAACCGCCGGCGGCATGGCGGATTCCTCTCCTGGATATCTCGGTGCAGTGCGGTGCTTCTCTCCTGCCGCGGCATGGCAGGGTGCTGCTGAACGGCTCCGACGAAACCATTCCCGTGCACCTTGCAGAGGCCCCGCGCATAGTGTCCGTGGGACGGCGGGCGGAGATCATCGGCGGCTGGGAAGGAGAAATCATGGTGGTGCGCCAGGGGAGGAGCATCGGCGCGGTGTTCAGGCCAGAGCTTGGCACGGATGAACGGCTGCACCGGTTGTTCCTGGATGGTCTCATCACCGCGCCCGAAGCGGTCCCGGCGGTGGCTGTTGAACTTCGGGATGAACTTGATCTGCATGAATATGCACCGGACGAAACCAGGCGCGTGGTGGAGGCGTACCTGGAGGCATGCGAAGACGCGCAATTCACCCGGGTACGGATCATCCACGGCAAGGGGAAAGGGGTGCGGCGCCGTATCGTGCAATCGATCCTGTCGGCGCACCCGGCCGTATTGAGCTGGCGGCCGGCCGCGGAGGATGGCGGTGGCTGGGGGGCGACGGTGGTGGTACTGCGGCGGTGATGCTCAGTGGATTTCCGCTGGAGTTTTCCGGGAAACCCCGGTACTCTGTGGCCTCGCACCAGGAGGCTCCATCCCGTCAACCAGCCGTCTCGATGTCGTGTGACACCAGCGGCCAGCAAGTGGATACCCCATGAAGCTCGATGCGCCCAATTCTCGACTGTTGTTAATCCTCTATCCGGCGTTCTTTCTCTCCGGCGCCTGTGGATTGATTTACGAGGTGGTATGGGTACGGATGTTCACCGCGTTGTTCGGCAGTACGACCTATGCGGTCAGTACCGTGCTGGCGGCGTTCATGGCCGGACTGGCGCTGGGCAGCTACCTGTACGGCCGGTTTGTGGACGGTCGCCGCCGTATCCTGCCGGTGTACGCCGGACTCGAGGTGGGAATCGCGCTGACCGGGGCGGCGCTGCCTTTCATCATGCATGTTCTGCAGCCTGCCATGCATGCACTGTACCGGGAACTGCACCATGACCGCCCACTGTTGACCATCGCCCAGTTCCTCATCGGCTTTCTCCTGATGGTCATCCCCACCACCCTGATGGGGGCGACGCTCCCGGTTCTCAGTCGCTACCTGGTAAGACAGCGGAGGCAGGTCACGCGACGCACCGGCCTGCTGTACGCGCTCAATACACTTGGTGCGGTTGCCGGCACCCTGGCGGCCGGTTTTGTTTTGATCCGGTCGGTGGGACTGACAGCGAGCATCCTGGCGGCGGCGGCGGTAAACCTGGGAATCGGATTGACAGTACTGTGGTGTTCCGCCAAGGAGCATGCGTCCGGTCCGGTCCATGCAACCGGAAGTGACGTGAAGATCGTGGACGAACCGGTTCCCGCCCGGATGAAGCTGCTGCTGTTTCTGTTCGCCTGCTCGGGATTCACGGCGCTCTGTTACGAGGTGGTCTGGACCAGAACCCTGTCGATGGTCATGGGGAGCAGCACCTATGCCTTTTCCATCATGCTGGCGGCGTTCCTGACCGGCATCGCCCTGGGCGGCCTGGTGATCTCCCGCCTCGGTATCGATCCATCTCGCGGGCTGCACTGGTTCGGCGTCGTCGAGATACTCATCGGCGTCGCGGGAAGCGTGGGATTCATGCTCTACAGCAACCTTCCCGCCACCTTCCTCCGACTGTTCGCCGGCCTTGGTTATGGAGAGCGCTGGCAAGGAATCATGGTCGGTCACATGGCGCTCTCGATGCTGGTCCTGCTGCCCCTGACCCTGCTCTACGGCGCCACCTTCCCACTGGTGGCGGGATACATCGCCTACCGCCCGAATCGGGTGGGCGCCAGTGTGGGAGCCGCCTACTCGGTCAATACGGTAGGCTCCATCGTCGGGTCATTGGCCGGCGGCTTCCTGCTGCTTCCCCTGCTGGGCACCCAGCGCGCATTGCTGGTGCTGGCGGCGGGCAATCTCGTCATCGGCGCCATGGCGCTGTTGCGGCGCACACCGTGGTTGCCGCCACTGCTTGGCCTGCTCGCGCTGGTGCCGCTGATGCTCGTCCCATTGCCACCGCCCAAGCTCCTCG
>JAFGDC010000259.1 GCA_016932295.1 candidate division CSSED10-310 bacterium | reverse complement strand
GGATGGCGGATGGCCACCACCTTCTTGCCCATACCCTTGAGCAGATCACAGACCCGCCGCGTGGTCTGGCTTTTTCCGCAGCCGGTGCGCACGGCGCACACCGCCACCACTGGTTTGACACTCTCCACCATGGTGTCACGAGGACCGAGCAGCATGAAATTGGCGCCGGCGGCCATGACGCGATTGCCCCTGTCCATCAGGTAGTCGTTATTGACGTCACTGTAAGAGAACACCACGGTATCAACCTCGAAATCGGCGATGAGCTTCTCGAGTTCATCTTCGGAAAAAATGGGGATGCCGGCGGGATAGAGCCTGCCGGCCAGCACGGCGGGATAGCTGCGGCCTTCGATATCCGGGATCTGCGTGGCGGTGAATGCCACTACATTGTACTTTTCGTTATCACGGAACTTGGTATTGAAATTGTGGAAATCGCGACCGGCGGCTCCCATGATCAGAACACGTTCTTTTTTCATAATCTCTCCATCCTCCGTGGTTAAAGCCATTGACTGGTATTGAACACCTCTGGACGGACCAGGCTGGTAGCATACGCAAATCGATTGGTGTGTGCAAGGGAACGGGAGCGAAACAACGGAGCGGACGGTCGGGATGACTGGCTTCAGGTGTATTGATCAGGACTCCATCCTGCCCGATGGGAATCTGCGCCAATAGTGCCAGATGGCCCTTTACTCCCAAGCAGTCTTATGTTAAAAAATGCACTTCCATCGTTGACTTTCGCCAGTCGATTCGAGAATTAATACTTCAGAGTTCGAGGTGGCTGGAGCCTGGAACATGGCATGATGAAGCATGAAAAAGGAGGACAGGGCGGCATGAGATTAATGGGACCGCGAAAACGCTGGCTGCATGCCTGGCTGTGGTTGCTGCACATAGCGACCGGATTGGGGCTTTGCCTGTACGTGGTGATTCACATGATCGATGTGGGCACCGTGCTGCTCGGCAAGGACACCTATAACTCGGTGGCGCATCTCATGGAGGAAGGTGCCCTGAGCGGGGTGGTCTGGGTGGTGCTGCTGCTTGTAGGCGTAGGATTGATCATCCACACGTTGAACGGTTTCCGCATCGCCTCCCGTCCTTATCGAGAGCCCGGCAGGATGTGGCGCCATCTGCGCGGAGTCAAGCATCGCGGCACCTGGTTCTGGATTTTCCAGGTGATTACCGGCAGCCTGCTGGTGGCGTTCCTGGTCATCCACTACTTCGTGATTCACGGCGTGGGCGGAGGCACCATCACGTTCGAAGCCACCCAGGCTCGCCTGGTTAACTGCTGGTATTTTCTCCTCTACGGGGCCACGCTGTTCGTGCTGCTCTATCACACCGTCAATGGTTTCAGATCCGTCCTCATCAAGCTCGGCATCGCCACCGAGCTTGCCGCCGAAAATCGTCTCCTCAAGATCATTTATGGTGTAGGCGCCTTGCTCTTCATCATAGCCGTCGCGGTACTCATCCGCTTCATCGCTGGTTAAGGGGGCAACATGAAGATTCATGAATACGATGTGGTAGTAATCGGCGCCGGCCTGGCCGGAGAACGCGCCGCAATCGCGGCGTACGAGGGTGGCGCTCGTTCCGCGATCATCTCGCTGGTCCCTCCGCGGCAATCCCATTCCAATGCCGCGCAAGGCGGCGTACAGGCATCACTGGATAACATGGGCGAGAAGAGCAAGGGGGACAACTGGGAACTCCATTTCTACGATACAGTTCGAGGTTCCGATTGGGGCGCCGATCAGGATGTGGTGGAAAAAATGGTCAAGGCGGCACCCTGGATCATACGGCAGATGGAATACTGGGGTACGCCTTTCAGCCGCACCGAGGAAGGCAGGATAAAGCAGCGCAATTTCGGCGGTACGAGTGTGTGGCGCACGGCGTTCGTAGCCGATATCTCCGGCCATTCACTCCTCTATTCACTGGACATGAAGATATGCGAATACAAGATCCCCGTCTTTGCCCGGTACCAGGCGCTGGGCCTGGCGATCAACGACGGCAGGTGCGTAGGCTGTATCTGCATGAACCTCAAGACCGGCGAACTGGAAGCCTTCTACACACCCGCCACTGTTTTGGCCACCGGAGGATATGGCAGAATCTTCCGGGAGAGCACCAACGCCATCATCAACAGGGGTGACGGTCTTACCCTGGCCATGGACACCGGTCTCGCACCGCTTGGCAATATGGAGGCGGTGCAGTTCCACCCCACCGGTCTCTATCCAAGTTGGATCCTGGTAACAGAAGGAGCGCGCGGCGACGGCGGTGTGATCCGCAACAAGGACGGCAAGGAATTCATGTGGGATTACGCCCCCAAGGCGGGCAACCTGGCCTCGCGGGACGTGGTGTCCAGGAGCATCATGAAAGAAATCCGGGCCGGCCGCGGCTTCGAAGGCGGTTACGTACACCTGGATCTGACACATCTCGGCGCTGAAAAAATCCGGCGGCAGCTCCGCGATATCATGGATATCTGCTACTATTTCGCCAACATCGATGTCACCAAGGAACCCATCCCCATCCGCCCCGTCCAGCATTACAGCATGGGTGGCGTAAAAACCGACATCGACACCCGCGTGCCCACCCTGCCGGGTCTCTATGCCGCCGGCGAGGCGGCCTGCTGGGATACCCACGGTTTCAATCGCCTGGGCGGCAACTCGATGCTGGAAACCCTGGTAGCCGGATACTACTCGGGGAAAACCGCCGCCGAGGATGCCAACAGCAACCTCACCATGGATCCGACCTCCGATCGTGCCGCGCTGCTGGCGGAATCAGACAAGCAGAAAGCCCATATCCAGAAGCTGTTGGATTCGAAAGATGGATATACCTGCCGCGAACTGCTGGCAGTCATCCAGGATACCCTCACCGACAAGGTGGGTATATTCCGCAACGGTGATGATCTGCAAGCAGCGGTGAACATCCTGTTGGAACTCAAGGAAAAAGCCGCCAAGGTACATCTTCGCTACAAGAAAGTGGGATTAAACCTCGAGTTGGAAAACACGCTGCGCCTGCCAGGCATGATCGAAGTGGCGCTGTGCATCGCTTACGGCGCGCTGCAGCGAACGGAAAGCCGCGGCTCCCATTCCCGCGAGGATTTCACGAAACGGGATGATGAGAACTGGCTGAACCGCACGCTGGCCTGGAAAACCGACGGGCTGCCGAGGCTCGAGTATGAAGAAGTGAAAATCACCACCATGCCGCCAGGCTCCAGGGGATATTAGGAGGACACAATGAGAAGGCTTTTCATTACCATATTCCGCTATGATCCCTCTGATCCCGAAAGCGTTCCCACTTACCAGGACTACGTGGTGGACGAATTGCCGCGCATGAGCATCTACCAGGCCCTGGACGAGATCCAGACAAAAATAGATCCATCGCTTTATTACGATGTTGTGTGCCGCTCGAATGTCTGCGGTTCCTGCGCGATAAACATCAACGGCCGTCCCTTGCTGGCTTGCCGGACCCAGACATCCGAACTGCCTGAAAAAATCCTGTTGGAGCCCCTGGTGTATTTCCCGCTCATCAAGGATCTGTCCACCAACAAGGGCGGCTATTTCATGGATCTGAACCGCGAGTTGGAGGCATGGATCCATACCGACAAGGGCTTCGATCCGGAGATGGAAAACATCATCACCGAACTCGCCGCCCAGGAAGTGTACGAGACGGATCGCTGTATCGAGTGCGGGATCTGCATGGAAGCCTGTGGCGTCACGAAGCTCAATCCCGACTATCTGGGCGCCGCCGGTCTGAATAAGGTGCTGCATTTCATGATCGATGAGCGCGACAACCGCGGTGTCAAGGGTATGTTGCGGTACGCCGATGACGACAACGGCGCTTTCGGCTGTGAAGCGATGCTTGGCTGCCGTGACCTTTGTCCAAAGGATATCGAATTGCTCAAGATCATCGCCAAAGTACGCAACCGGGTGGTCAAGCAGGTGGTGTGCAATACCCTGCGTGGCATGCTGCGAAGAAAGCGTACCTGAGGAATCGGAAATCAACTCCGGGGTGGCTTCCGCCGCCCCTTTTTTATTCACCTCACCTCTGAGGTCATCAGTTGTGTTGCCGCTTCCATATTTCCCAAGAATGGGGATGGCGGCGCGGCGCGCCGCCAAACCAGGGCGCGGCTGGCGCCACGCGCTCCCTCTGCCGGCGCCACGCGCTCCCTCTGCAATCAGCAATCCTTGGCTTGACTGCGCAGGGACGGCAAACTACTATAACCGGGTTGTTTCCCACAGGAGAACCGGTGTGCTGATAACGATCGATCCCAATTATCCAAAGAAACGGCTCATTCTGCAGGTGGTGGAAACATTGCGCGGTGGCGGAATCATCGTCTATCCCACTGACACGACCTACGGCATCGGCTGTGATCTCTACAACCGGCGCGCTATCGAGCGGGTCTACAAGATCAAGCGAAAGGACCGCAAGAAGCCGCTCAGCTTCATCTGCGCCGATCTGAAGGATCTGAGCCGCTATGCGCAAGTGGACACATGGGCGTACAAATACATGCGGAAGCTGCTGCCGGGTCCCTATACCTTCATTCTGCAGGCGTCCAAACAGGTCCCGAAGATACTCATGACCAATCGCAAGACCGTTGGCATCAGGGTACCTGACAATTACATCTGTCGTGAAATCCTGCAGGAACTCACCACGCCCATCATCAGCACAAGCGTCCGCCTCGGCGAAGGCGAAATCTACACCGATCCGCAGCTCATCGAGGATCAACTCGGCGGACAACTGGATCTGGTTATCGACGGCGGTATCCTGGTCTCCGAACCATCCACCGTGGTGGAACTCATCGATCCCCCGCCCCGGATACTCCGTGAGGGCAAGGGAGATACCTCCTATTTCCTGGCCTGAGAAGGCGGCGCAGCATGCTTGAAAATTCTTTTGAACTGTACTACCACTATGCCGAAACCAACTGGTGGTTCGTGGGCAAGTGGCTGATCATAAAATCCCTGCTGGACGAGGTGTCGCCCATCGCTTCGAAACCCCGCATCCTGGACATCGGCTGCGGGACCGGCGAAGTAATGAAGCGCCTCCAAGGAAGAGGTCTGACGGTTGGTATCGACATGTCCATGGAAGCCCTGACCTACAGCAGTTTCAGAGGCTGCGAAGCATTGGTGCAAGGCGACACTTTCAAGCTCCCCTTCAAAGATGAGTCATTCGATATCCTGATCATTCTCGACCTGTTCGAACACCTCGAGGACGACATCAGCGCGGCCAGGATGTTCACCCGGCTGCTCAAGAAGGGTGGCCACATGGTGGTAACCGCACCGGCGCTTTATTGTCTGTGGAGCAAGCGGGATGTGGAGCTGCACCATTTCAGGAGATACACGCGGCATGAAATGGAAACACTCCTGGAGAACGCCGGAATGCGCGTGAAACGGTCGGTTCTGAGAAACTTCTTCCTCTTCCCCATCGTCTGGACCAAGTACACATGGGAAAAGTTGCGCAGGCATGAACCAGAAATCAAGTACGACCTGGTAGTGGTGCCGCGAATCGTGAACTGGCTCCTCATCCTGGTTCTGAAGATCGAAACCAGGCTGCTCAAACATCTCTACCTTCCAGCCGGATCATCGGTGGTCTGCCTGGCGGAGCGCATCAGGTGATCCGACGATCCTGGATGGTGCCTCTGTTCATCCTGACCTGCATGCTGCTCGCCCACCACGGCTCGTTCTTCACCTATTTCGATGATGAAACCATTCGGTTCTTTATCCTGGATCGAAACGACATCTACTACTTCCCCGGCTGTCTCTGGGGAAATTGGATCAACCTGCCCGTTGCGTCCCAGACCTATCGCCCCCTCATGACCATTTCCTTTCTTGTGGAACGCATGATGTACGGCGGAGCCGCCTGGGGATACCATCTCACCAACTTCCTGCTGCATTATTTCGCTGTCCTGGCCTTTATCAGGCTGGCCGCGCTGACAACGCCAGGAAAGAAATCGCTGCCCGCCGCCGCCGCGCTGTTCTTCGCCCTTCATCCGCTGGCCACACAACCACTCTGGATTCTCGGCGACCGCGCCGAAACAGCCGTCCTCCTGTTCAACTCTCTGGCCGTCATTTTCTTCACCACCGCAATCCGCGATCACCGCCCCTTCCGCTATCCGGTCGCACTGGGCTGCTTTTTTCTATCTCTGTCCTGCAAGGAGACCGCCATTACCCTCCCCCTGCTGCTGCTGTTGGCCGATTGGTTGCTCCCGAACCAGAAATCCCGGATCAAACTCACCTCCCGCGCCATCCCGCATCTCCCTTTCTGGGGGTTACTGGCTGGATATATCCTGTTTCGCGCGTGGCTCTTCTCCGGCCTGGGGGGATACAGCTCCTTTTCCCATCTGGCCTTTCTTCACACTCCCGGCATTCTCTGCCAGGATTTCGATTGGATGTGGATCGTTCCCCTCGGCCAAAAGCATCTGTGCATTATCTACCCGATCATGTTCCTTCTTTTCCTCCACCCGCGCTGGCCGATTTCCGTACGGTTCGGCAACCTGTGGACTGCTATCACCCTCCTGCCAGTCCTGAACCTTTGTCAGAAGTGGTACCTCTACAGTCCTCTCGCCGGGTGGGCGCTTGTTCTGGCCGGATTGCTGACCACCACCGGCCGCCGGCTGCCCCGCGCCAGGTTGATCATGGTGGCGATCATCAGCCTTACCCTCGGTCTGGGCAGTCATGCCGAGTTGACCAGTCAGCGGCGTACCGCCGCCGCAGCCGCCGCGGCCGTGACAGCCGTACGGGAAACCCTGCCCGAAGTATCCCGAGGCGCCACCGTGCGTTTCCTCCTGCCTCCCGGCGTGCCCATGAGCCGACTGACCGGACACTTTTTCAGGATCAAGGGATTTCAGGTGGAAAAGTATCCGTCGCCCCTGCGCGGTATAGTGAAAGACCTCAACCAGACCAGGTATCTTGACGGCAGGCCCATTTTCAATCGCCTGGTGCAGTCCCGCTTGCGGCTCGAGTATAATGATCCGGAGCTTCGCGCCGAGCTGGCCGCGGACACCATTCGCACACCCCGTACCGGGTCGCGGGTGGTGACGTTCCAGTTGCATCCCGAAACGTTCACCTGGGAATACCAGCCGTGAAAATCGTTCTTCTCAATGCGAGAATAGGTAATTCGCCATCACCGCCACTGGGCATTCTCTACCTTGCGGCGGTGCTGCGTGATGCAGGTCATACGGTCATGGCGCTGGATCCTGACCCGCATCGGCCACCACCCGTGAACGAGCTGGCTGCGTTCGACCCGGATCTCGCTGGTATCAGCATCATGACCACGCAGGTGCGGCGTGCGCGGGAACTCGCAACCGCCATCAGGGAGCATGCACCCCGAGCGGTGATCATCGGCGGTGGCATTCATCCGACGGCGCTGCCGGAATGGAGTCTCCGCAACCTGGACCTGGACTACGCGGTCATCGGTGAAGGTGAGCACACGGTCGTTGAGCTGTGCCGTATCCTGGACTCCGGCGGCGATCCTGCCTCGGTGGCCGGGATTGCGTTCCTCGATGCAGCGGGAATCTGCCGGCGAACCCCGCCACGGCAGTACATCACGGATCTTGACGAATTACCGCTGCCCGCACGTGATCTACTCGATTTCGAACGCTATCTGCGACCGCCCGGCAACATCCGCGGCGTGTTTTTGCGACGCGCCACCGCGATTATGTGCGGTCGCGGCTGCCCCTTCAGTTGCACGTTCTGCGCCAGCCATCGCATCTTCGGACGGGCCGTCCGCCTGCGCTCGATCGACAACGTTCTCGATGAACTGGGTCACCTGGTGCGCCGTCACGCCATCGATGGCTTCTGGCTTCTCGACGACACGCTTCTCGAAGATCACGACTGGACGACCGCATTCTGCCGGCGGCTGCGGGAAAAGGGCTACCATCTCACCTGGGGCTGCCAGGGTCATGTCCGTCGAATCCGCGAACCGGTTTTACGCGAGATGAAAGCCGCCGGTTGCGTGCAGATTGAATTCGGCGTCGAATCCGGTTCGCCACGAATCCTGCGGCGCCTGCGCAAGGGCACCGATCCCGATGACATCAAGCGCGCCTTCATGATAGCCAGGCGGGTTGGACTGCGAACCCTGGCCAATTTCATGATCGGCAATCCCGATGAAACCGAAGACGACCTGGAGATGACCTTCAGACTGGCCAAGGTGATACGACCGGACCATGTGGTGGCTACCTTCACCACGCCCCTGCCCGGTTCCACACTCTATGAGGAGGCGATAGCGCGCGGCTGGATTGAAACGGGGGAGGATTTCTCGGGTGGCTGGGTGATCAGGCAGACAGAGAATCCGGCGGTGCGGATCAGCCTCGATCCCTCTGTCATGAAGCGGTTCCGTACCAAGTTCGATAACCATTTTTTTCTCACGAACCACCTCGATTACCTTCTTCAACCCGAGCTGGTACTCGACATCGGCCGGGCGATACTCAGGAATCCCGGACCGTACCTGGCCGGTTTCTTGATGGCCATACGCACCAAGCGCCTGAGTCATTTTTTCGAGACCGTCTGGAACGAATACAACGCCGTCTAATCCACCCCGGATGTTCGTGACGTGGTTACAGTGAAATTCCTTCCGTTGCTCGCAACCACTATGTCACCCAGAACGTCGGTCCGCAGGAGTGAAGCGCCGGCGGCACCATACCACATGAGGGTTTCGGCATGGGGATTGCCGTAGATGTTTGGCCCCACGGACAGCACGGCGGCTTCCGGCAGGACGGCCGTGACGAACTCGGGGATACCCTCGCCGCCATGGTGAGGAATCTGCAACACCGCCGCGTGCAATTGCTCGGGGAATGCATCGAGTAGTTCCCGCTGGGCGGCTGGACCGATATCGGCCGCCAGGATGGCAACGAACCCCTTGTACCGCAGGCGCAGCACCAACGATGAATCGTTCAGGTCCGCCACCAATGTCACGGGATGCAGCACCTCCAACACAAGATCCCCGCGCCGCCACAGCTCACCGCGCCGCACTGTGCGATATTCAGCATGATCCGCCGCCAAGGCTCGCCTGAACTCCGCGGACACCTCTCGTGACTCAGCTTCGAATGCCCCCCAAACCACCGGCACCGGCATGAGTTCCAGCACCCGTACCAGGCCTTCGATATGATCTGGATGCGGATGCGTATTGATGACCAGATCGACGGTATCGATTCCCAATCCCCTGATGTATTCCGCCACCCGGTCACCGTATTTCATGGAGCCGCTGTCGACGAGGACGGCGGTGCCATCGCGATGGTGAATGAGGATCGCAAGGCCGTAGTCCACGTCCAGGAAATGAATGGTCAATTCGGTCGGCGACGATGCGCGCGGCAGGCCGAGGGTGACGCACCCGGCCGCGAGGAGCAGCAACAGGAGTGCGGTGCGCGCCATCTCGGATCACTCCCTGACAGGGGGCTTGACGACGGCCAGGAAACCACGATCCGTGCTGAGAATGCGCTTCTTTAACGCCGCGTACTGCTCCGGAGTGAATGCGCGGATCCGGTCCGGATAGGTGAGCGTATATTCTATGGGAAGCCCCGCCACCTCGGCAGCAGTGAGCCGGGAAGCACGATTCAGGGTATGTTCCATCGAGCGCAGATATCCACCACAAATCATTTCCTTGGCGGTGTTCAATTCTTCCATGTCCACACTCTCACGCCGGTAATCATCGAGCAACTGGACGACAGTATCGATGGCTTCCCGCTCACGATCCGGGCTGGTTCCCACATAGATCTCCATGTGACCGATAGTACTGCCTCCCACGTAGTGGGCGAAAGCGACGTAACACAAGCCCTTTTCATCCCGCAGAATGGTCCAGAAGCGGTTGCCGCTGGCGGAGAGCGCCGCGGAGAGAAGCTTCATGCCGAACTGCTCCGGCGCGGTGACCGGCGGTGCAGGAAATCCCATGACAAAATTCACCTGTTGCTTGTTGAGAAAGAATTCGCTCCTGGTGAAGCGTTGGGGTGCGGAGAAGGCAGGCACCACGAGAGGAACAGCCTTCCGGCTGGGCAGCGCATCAAGGACCGCCTGGGCTGCCGTCATCGCGGCGCTTGCGGAATAGGAACCGGAGAAAGCCAGAACCGCGCGGGAAGGATGGAGCATCGAAGCGATCCTCTCCTGCAGGTCCCGCAACTCGAGCCCCTGCACCGATTCCTCGAAACCAGTTTCGGGAAGCCCGAACGGATGGTCGCCATAATACCCCTGCTGGAACATCCTGGAGGCATAGAGGAAGAGATTGTCCTTTTCACTCTTCAGCCTGGCGAGCGCATTGATCCGTTCGAGTTCGAACGCCTCCTGATCCAGCGTCGGAGCGGCGAGGAACTGCGTCACGATATCCATGATCCGGGAAAAGTTGGCTTTCAGTCCGCTGACGATGAATCCGAAAGATTCCTGGTCCACCATCGGGGACATGGAAGCGCCCAATTCCTCCAGGGCCTGCACCACCAGTCGGCCGTCGCCGAGGCGCGCGCGCATCATGCCATTGACAAAGAGTGCCGTACCACCGGCGATGGCACGGTTCTCTTCGATCACGCCACCCTTGAATTCCATGCAACAGGCAAACAGCGGCAGCCGGTTGAAATGATCACGGATGAGCACCGCGCCACCATCCATGACGGTTCTGTCCAGGCTTCGGGGAGCCTTTGACGTGGCTGATGTACGACCAGCGCCGAGCAATTCCGGCAGCCGCGACGCCGGATACGTCTTCTCCAGGCCAGCACCCCGCATGGCCTCCGGAAGATACAGCAAGAGATTGGCGGAATCCGGCGCGATAAAGCGCGTGAGGGCTTCCTTCACATCACCGGCCGTGACTGCTTGAATTCGATCGAGCATTTCCCCGTAATCTTCCAGGCAACCGCAGATATCGAACATGGCCATTTCAATGGCCTGGTGCATTGGACCTTCGAGGGCCAGGAGGTGATTGCGGATGGCACTATTTTTGACCCTGGTCAATTCCTGCGCATCCGGTCCTTCCTCCATGAATCGCCGAAGTTCCCGGCTGAATACGGACATGGCGGTATCGATCTTGTCCGGGGAGCATACGAGAGTTGCTTCGAACATGCCCGGGTAGAGGCCTGCTATGGTCTGATCCATGCCCGCTTTGACACAAGCGCCGGTTTGCACGAGAGACTGGTGAAGGCGCGAGGCGCGACCCGAGGACAGGATATCGAAGGCGAGGGCGAGCGGTATCGTGTGCGGATCGGCGAAGGTGGGACCATGGAAGCCCAATTTGATATATGCCTGCTGGATATCCGAGTAATGACTCACCATCCTCGGCTGGGTTTGCGGCGGCTCCACCTCCGGCTCATCGCGCACCATGGGTGCGGTCGCCCGCCACCCGGTAAGCGTTTCCCCAACCATGTCGAACAGCCGCTCCGACTCGTAATCACCGACGATCAGGAGCGTACAGTTGTCCGGCCTGTAGTAATCCGCCCAATACCCTCGCATATCTTCCGGCTGCATGGGATTGAGGGTATCTTCATAACCCTTCACTTCCATCCCGTACCGATGCTTCTTGAACATCATCTCGCGCAGGAGATCCCATGACCTGCGGCCGGGCATATCCAGTTTCATCTTGATTTCCTCGATCACCACCTTTTTCTCGGTTTTGAAATCCGTGGATTCGAACCGCGGAAATTGCAGTGCATCGAGCCACAGGTCAAGAATCCCAGGTCCAAACTTGTCGTGAGAGAATTCAGCGATGTATGCAGTCATCTCGAAGCTGGTGAAGGCGTTTGGATCACCGCCGATTTCCTGGATCTTCCTGGTCAGGGCATTCCCTGGAAAACGTTCCGTGCCCTTGAAGATCATGTGTTCAAGGAAATGTGATACGCCGCTGAGGCGTGGTGGCTCATTCACCGATCCCACATGAAACAGGTACATGAGCGCGGCGGCCTTGCTGTCCTTCTGTTTCTGTTGGACGACCTTGACGCCGTTGGGCAGTTTGAACGTAATCATGGAGAACTCCTTCCATCATTGGACTCGAAGTAATTAATCAGTCCATCGACGACGGCTCTGGCAAAGTTTTGCCGGAACTGGTGTTGTTGCATCAGAGAGCAGTCTTCACGGTTTCTCAGGTTTACGGTCTCGATCAATACCGCTGTTGGTACCGCGCAGTATTTTAGAACCGCCGGCGCGAAGCGTCTACCCGAACGGCTGATGTAGCCGCGGATGGGTTGCTGCTCATGAATCTCGATCTTGTTCCGCGCCAGGGACTCCATTACTTTACGGGACAATTCGAGGGAGAGCCGTTCCGCCCTCAGCTTGGACGACCTGGTATACCGGTAGCGGGCATCCCGGCACTCCGCGAATCCCTTGAGGCTGGAGGCGGGAGAAACAGAACTCTCCTTCCGGTAAGCGGCTCCCGGGTAATAGAACATGGCGCCCCGTACCGTGGGGTGAAGCGAATCCGCGTGCAGGCTGATGAAGACCACTTGCTCCTCCGGCACTCCCTGCCCACGGATATCCGTGAATATCCGGTTGGCAAGGGCCCAACGCAGGTTCACCCCGATCGTGGCATCCCCCAGGTCGTAAGGCGGCGTGGTCATGAGCAATTCACGGCAGTTGCGGGGCAGATCGGCGGCATCTCTCGGTGAGCATCCGCATTCGGGATCCTCCACGAGCATTCGCACCGATCCCTTCGTGCCCGTCTCGATCACCTGCTTGATGCGGCAGGCAATGTCATAGGCATACTCGTGTTCGCTTATCCCACAGCAACCCACGGCACCAGGATCGATGCCGCCATGGCCGGTATCGAGGAGCACCACCACGTTATCCAGATTCCTGGCCGTGCGTTCCTTGCGATACATCTTCGATTCGCGAAGATCTCGTTCGTACTCGAGGCGCAGCGGTGAACTCAATGGCAGATTCCGCACCGAGATCAGCTCCAATGGAATCTTGATATCGAACCCGACCGGGATGTCCGTCACATCCTTGATGCCGCTGCGCCGCGCCACCTGCTCCGCAGCCTCCATGACGTCATTGTACTGAAGAAGGTCGGTGAAACGCAGGATCACCGCTGAATAGATGGCCTCACCCTTCTTCAGTCTGTAGCGAGCATAGGGGCCGAGAGTATCGCGGTGGTACGTGAGTTCCCCCACCTGCTCGTTCTCCTCCACCCAGCCATGGCGAAGATGTGGCAACAGCATATGCTGCGGGATGCGGATGGCCTGCGCCTTGGCCAATTGATCGGTACCAAGTCCATTGAATGTGGCCAGCATGGCTTCATTGGCGCCATCGCCGGTGAACCATTGGGCTATTCGATACAGTGTTTCTCCGCCGCCATCCTCGAAGACATACGTGCAGATGTGCTGCCAGGAATTCGGCCCCAGCTCATCCTGCGGGAAGAGATTGATCAGGATACGGCGCTGCAGGGATGGCTTGAGGAGAGTGAAGGGCAGCTTGAAGTGCAGTCCACCTTCAGCCTCTATGCGGTAAGGCTTGATCCGCGCGCATGAATCGTACCGCACCAGCAGGCGCTGCATGAACCGTGAACATTGCTCACCGGGCAGGGGCCGCGCCCGCACGCAGATCGTCGCATCCTCGTCCAACTGGATCAGCAGGCGCTCATCCTCCATGGTCAGGGAGGCTTCCTCGAACCTCACTCCAGTTGGTGCAGGCTCGATCAGGGGACGCCCGGTCAATTCCTCCGCCGAAACACCACCCATTACCACGAACATGAGGATCAGAAGGCACCAGCCGGCCGCCGGGAACGGGATTCGATTCATGCCGCGGAATCCGCCCCATCACGCGACGCATCCGGTACCAGCACGCTCCTTCTCCAAGCGGTCATCCGTTCTCTCCAACCTCTCTCACTCGCGGTCTCACTGTTGTCGTCAACGGCGGGTCGGCCGATACCTGCGTATTCTCACGCATCCACACCGCGGCACGGATCCCCGTCAGGGAACGCCGCCGAGCACTCCAACGCAATGGAGTACAAGGACGTAACACAGCTTCGGAGGAACTGTCAAACTATCAACCGCGCCCCCAATCCCCCACCCGCATTCCCCCGGGGCATCAACGGCATCTTCTGCATGGTGAATCCAACACGACCTGACAGCCGGCACCCGG
>JAFGDC010000258.1 GCA_016932295.1 candidate division CSSED10-310 bacterium | reverse complement strand
ACCATCCCTGCCTCCACCCCATCCTGGGATTGGGTCAATACCGCGTTGTGCAGGTTAGGATCGAAAGGTGCGCCGGTAACGGCGATCTTTTTCACGCCCAACTCGTTCAGCACGCTTTCGAATTGCTGATCGATCATCTTCATGCCATCGACCACCGCCTGGTCGGATGCCTCCCCAGCCGCTGCAATCGCCCGTTCAAGGTTGTCCCGGATGGGCA
The DNA here is from genome assembly GCA_016932295.1 of candidate division CSSED10-310 bacterium. Next base: position 19,143 of record JAFGDC010000258.1, on the reverse strand, counting down.
GAAAGAGCAGCACCAGCGATTCCCTCAGGGACCGAAGGATTTCCGCGCGCTCGCGTGTCATGCGTTTGCGGTAGTTGTCGAATTCTGCCTTCAGACGTTGCAGCGCATCGATATAACCCGCCATCTCGGCTTTCAACACCGCCAACTCCTGGTCGGCGCCAGTGGGTGTTGGCGCTTCGCCGTCCTGAGGCAACACCTCCGGCTCCTGATCAATGCAGGTCGAAGGTGATTCCGCATCATCGCTCAAGAAGCTGTCCTCCCCGCTTGGTGGAACCGATTTCCCTTGTTTGCCGCTGACCTCGTCATGATCGGTAAGATCGTTACGGTCATTGCTCATGCTTCACCTCCGTGAATTCACTCATGCCTCGAGTCGTCTTCAGGTGGATGAACCGCTGTCCGTCGCCGTCTTGGCAGTGGTCTTTACGGCAGCGCCATCGGCGCCACCGGTATTCGTGCCCGACCCATCTCCGGTGCCGGTGTCGGTTCCTTCCGCCGCCAGGCCGCGCTTTCTGTCCTTGGAGGGGTGGTCGGTGACATACCAGCCCGATCCCTTGAGGATAAAACCCGTCAGGGAGATCGTTCGGTGCCCTTCCTGCCCGCATTTCGGACAGGTGGCGGTCTTGCCGGCAGAGAAGGTTTGCATCAATTCAAACCGATTACCGCAATTTCGGCACTTGTACTCATAAATGGGCATGGTTCCCTCCTCAGCCTCGAGCTATCCTTAAACCATCCTCGAACCAATAATTATTATCCCATCACCATGTCGCGTCAACACCCTTGTGGAATTCCCCGTTTGCAGCCGCTGATGCGCCTTGTGGCCGGCCGGTCCGTCCCCTCGGCCAAAGCCTCATCATGTGGTATCCCGGGGTTTGATCGGCGGCTTGTCATGAAATGGAACCAGCCCTCCGCTCGTTTTGAGGTGAGATGAGAGTAAAGGATCGGGGAGCAGGTGGGCGGGTGAGGTCGCGAGGCTTGGGGAGTTGTTTGGGGAGTGGTTTGGGGAGTGGTTTGGGGAGTGGTTTGGAGAGTGGTTTGGAGAGTGGTTTGCCGAATCAGGCGGGATGGGTGGTAATGACGGTCACCGCGGTGGCCGCCGTCACCCGTCATGGACCTCTGAAAGGCGGCCAAACGCTGTACATGACAAACCCGTGCACGGATTCGAGATGATGATAGTATTTGACAAACTGGCTACTAATATATTATTTAATAAGGCTTTTTAAGAGCGATAAGCGGGGGAGGCTGAATGGGCAAGCTGAAAAACCTGAGAAGCAGACTGCCGGCATTGCCGGCGTGCGAGGAGAAGGGCGTGTTCAGACGTATGAAATATTACGTGAACCGCGTTCTCCATCTGGACGGTGATCCGGACTGGATCGCCTTCAGTTTTGCCACGGGCGTCTTCATCAGCATGACCCCTTTCTACGGCACCCATACCATCACTATAATCATCCTCATCCCGTTGCTGAAGTTGAATGCGGTGGCTGCCATCCTGGGTTCCATGATCAATCTGCCCTGGGTAGCCCTGGTGATCTATCCGTTCGCGTTCGCGCTCGGTGAGACCCTGTTCGGCAATTGGGACAAGCTGCACGACAGCTTTCCGCGCTCCTTGTCGGAGATGCTTCATCTATTCACGACCTGGCAAGGTTTCATGGATGTGCTCCTGCCCTTCATAGTGGGGAGCATGGTGGTGAGCGCACTGGCTGGCGTGATCGCTTACAAGCTGGTGGGCAGCGCGATCCGTCAGGTCAGGAGATCCAGGCGCAGCGATCCGGTCGAGGTCGGGCAAAGCAGTGACTGGGACCAGGCCCGTGATGACGGGGTGGCTGGTACTGAAGAATCAGTGGACAGGTCATGCGTCTGTAGGTAAGTGGTTTATGCAAGCGGACGGCGGCAGTATTGAGGACGATGGTGATCCTGGTGAGGTGGCGCCGGGAGTAAGCATTATCGAAACCACTGCTGACGTGGGTCTGCATGTGGACGCCGCCACTCTCGACCAGTTATTCGAACGTGCTGCGGTCGGATTGTTGGCGGTTATGCGAGGCGATGCTGTCGTGTGTGCTGTCGTTGAACGGTTGATCACCGTGCGGGCCGAGGACCGTGAAACCCTGCTGGTGGCTTGGCTGCAGCGGTTGTTGTACGAATTCGATGGGGAAGGGATGCTCTACGCAGAATTCAGTTGCCGCGTGCAGGAGCGGGAAATGCAGGCCCGCTGCAGAGGTGAACGCTTCGATTTGCATCGGCATTTCCTGGAGACGGAAATCAAGGCAGTCACCTATCACCGATTGCGGGTGGAGGAATCTGGAGATGGGTGGGTGGCGGAAGTGATCCTGGATGTATAGGGTGCTTTCATGAAGGAGTCCGTTCAGAAAGTAGATGCCTATCGGTGGCTGCTGCCGCGAGAGGCGGGCATGAACGTCGACGGCCTGATCTACGCGGATGATGCCATCATCGCAGCGGCGGCGGAGGATGGTTCATTGCGGCAGGTGAAGAATTCCGCGACGCTGCCGGGAGTTGTCGGATACGCGCTGGCGATGCCCGATATTCATTATGGCTATGGCTTGCCAATCGGTGGCGTGCTGGCCTCGGATGTCCACACCGGCGTCATTTCACCAGGTGGTGTCGGATTCGATATCAATTGCGGGGTCCGGATGGTCAGAACCGGATTGACCCTGCCTGAAGTGACCCCAAAATTGGACCTGTTGTTGACCGAGGTGGCTGCACTGATCCCTCACGGTGTAGGTTCTCGTGGCAGGATATCGCTGGGCGCGGGGGAACTGGACGAGGTGATGGTGCAGGGCGCGGGATGGGCGGTGAGCCGCGGATATGGGACTGAAACCGATCTGCGGCGCACGGAGGAGTCCGGCTGCTTTCAGGGCGCCGATCCGGGCAGTATATCGCGCGAGGCGCGCACGCGCGGGATCAATCAGCAGGGCACGCTTGGTTCTGGCAATCACTTTATCGAATTCCAGGTGATTGAGGAAATTTTCGATGATGTGGCGGCGGCGGCATATGGTCTGACCGCGGGTGCGGTCGCGGTGATGATTCATTCCGGTTCAAGGGGCTTCGGTCACCAGGTGTGCGCGGATGCCTTGCAGGACATGACCCGGGCTGCCAGGCGCCATGGCATCGTTTTGGCGGACCGCCAACTGGCCTGCGCTCCGGTACAGTCCCCCGAAGGCAGGAGATATTTGGGTCAGATGAAATGTGCGGCCAATTATGCCTGGTCGAACAGGCAGTGCATGACCCATCTGCTGCGTCGCGCCATAACCAAGATCTTCGCCGCCACGGAGCGGCAACTTGGACTTGAACTTGTGTATGATGTGGCTCATAATATCGTGAAAATCGAGCGGCATAGCTTTCAGGGACGTCCAGTCGAGGTTGCGGTGCATCGTAAGGGAGCAACACGGGCCTTCGGTCCCGGGCGCGAGGAGCTGCCTGTCGAGTATCGCGCGGTGGGCCAGCCGGTGTTGGTTCCGGGTGATATGGGCAGGGCATCGTACGTGCTGGCCGGTACGAAGACCGCGATGGAGCAGACCTTTGGCAGCACATGTCACGGTGCCGGGCGGGTTTTGAGCCGTGCCGCGGCGGTGCGCTCGGTGAGGGGCGGTGCCGTGGAACGGGAAATCGCCCGTTACGGTGTCATTGCCAAAGCCGCCACCAAGCGGACGCTGTTGGAGGAATTGCCGCATGCCTACAAGGATGTGAGCAAGGTGGTAGCGGTCGTGCACGGCGCTGGTATCTCGCGGCTGGTGGCGAGATTGCGGCCGTTGGGCGTGGTGAAAGGATAAACTATGGCAGATCGATTTGTTGGCGCGCCGATACGGTTCCGGAATTCATCGTCGCGGTGGAGTCCGGTGCTCGTCATGCTCCTCTCGTGCTGGTTCCTCTTCGCCGCCCTGAGTATGGCGCAGGAGTCGGAAATCTCCAGGCTGAAGCTCGAACAGTTGCTCGAGCAACTTGCGGAGAGCAAGGGCACTGCCAAATTGATTCTTATCGAAGAAATCGGCAAATACCGGTCACCCGCGGCTCTTCGGCCGTTGCTTGCCTCGATTCAGTTGCGGGACGGGCAAGAGGTGATCGAGGCCATCCGCAAGCAAGTCATCGGTTTTGGTATCATGGCCGAGGAACCTTTGATCGAGCACCTGGTGGAAGCGACCACGGTGGATGATCTGCTGTTCGCCATCGATGCCTTGTGCGATATAGGCGGCACCAAGGCCATCCGACACTATTTCGACCTTCTTCAAAGCAGCAGTGATACCGGAATCAAAAACGCCATCAACGAATGCATGTTGGTTCTCGGTGACAAGTGCATGACGCCGCTTGCTGCATTGCTGGCCGATGACAACTATCGGGAGCAGGCGCGCAGCTTCCTGTTCAACACCGTGTCGACCGGCGCGCTCCAGACTGAACTCAACCAGCGGGGGCATCCGATCGCTGGCACGGATGCCGATAAGTTGAACGCCATGGAACAACACAAGAGAGTCGAATTCCTTATCAAACGCCTGGAAGACGTGGTGACCGGCAAGATCCAGGCCGTCCCTACCACCACGACCACCCAGCCAACGGTAATCAATCCGGCGATCGACTGGAAGGCGGTTCTTGTCCATCAGTTCATGGTGGAGAGAAACCCATTCCTCATTGCGGGATCGGTGCTGGTGCTGCTGCTTCTCGTTTTCGTCCTGAGCCAGGTGATCATTCCCCATGTGTTCCCCAAGCGCGTGCTGGAGAAACAAGTGGCGAGAATCGACCGCGCCATAGCCAAGCAGCAGTGGCGTGAAGCATTGAAACAGGCGGACGACCTCCAGGTAAGCTACCTGACGTCGGCGAATCTTGAAACCCATCGCCGCAATCTCAAGGCGAGGATTTTTCGGACAAAGGCCGAGGATGAGCTGGAGCGCGGGAATTTCGAAAATGCATTGCGGGATTTCGAAGCCTACTGCAAAATCACCGGCAAAGATGTGAAGCAGTTCAAGGATCTGATCACCCACCGCAAAGCCTCGAACATGCTCGATAAGGGCTGGTATCGCTACAGTAAGCGTTCGCTGACGGAGAGCAGGCAGGTGTTCATCGACCTGCTGCGCGACGATTTCAACAATTGGCAGGCGCACTACGGACTCGGACTGATTAATATCGAGGAAGGTATCATTCTGGATGCGGAAAGGGAGCTGCAAGCTGCCCGCAGCAATTGCAAGCAGCCGCCGCCGGACCTGGAGATCTTCCTGTCGGTGGCCATGAGTCGTGCCGGCAAACATGAAAACGCGCTGGAGATTCTCGACAGGATGCTCGCCTCCGTCGATTCCCGCCTGGGTCTCTATTATTTCGGGAAATTGTCGCTCAATACCGAAACCGATGTCGAAACCGGCATCGAGCGGCTCGAACGCCTGATCATGGAGCATGACAGCATCCCCTTGTGGGGTGCCGAGGCACTGATCGATACCCTGCAAAGCACCTACAATTTCAGGGATCGCGTGACCTATGAGGATACGAACAATCTGCTTGGCGCAGCCCACTGGCTCCTGGGACAGGCGTACCTCAAGGCGGAGTCGGGTGTGGACAAGGCCGAACTGGAGTTCAGCAAGGCCAGAGAATTGGGTTACTCACGCTGATGGAGATTCCCCCGCTCCGACGTGGTGGATCTGATCAGATATAGACCACGCCGTTGTCACCATCCAGGGTGATCACCTGTCCGTTGTGAAGTATCTTCGTGGCGCCCACGATCCCTACGACAGCCGGCAATCCGTATTCCCGCGCCACCACGGAACCGTGCGAGAGCATCCCGCCGATCTCCATGATGGCGCCGAGCGCGGTGATGAAAAGAGGTGTCCAGCCGGGATCGGTGCCGACCGCCACCAGTATTTCATCTTCCTGTAAACGCTCGATACCGCGCGGGTCGGTGACAATCCTCGCCCGTCCGGTCACCCTTCCACTGCTCACTCCGGTACCGGAAAGCATGGTGATCTGACCGATATCACCGCCGGTGATCGGGGTGAGCGGAATATCACCCTGAAGGTAAACAGGCGGGGTCCGGCGTTTGTATTCATCGTGCAGGTCGCGCCTTCCGTCTGCCAATCGGAGCGTCGCAGTGCCATTCATCTCGCCTCGCAAAACGGCGAGAAGTTCCTGGTGGGTAAGGAAATAGACATTGCCGGGATCGGAGAGTGCGCCTGCTTTAGTCAGTCGTGTTCCGATGGCTGCGCAGAAATGCTTGAGTGCTTCCAGGTTGTAATCGAAGACGAAGCGTTGGTTCTCGCGAAGCAGCATGTACTTCTGGCTGAGTTGAAGGAGTTGCCGGAAGAGGTACCGTCGGTAGGGGAGCAGGCGGTTGGTGAGTCCCGTACCGAGAACCTGGTCGAGACGACTGGTGACGGCTTGCCGCACCGCTATCGTTTCTTCCTCGTTCCGTAGGGCGCGCGGATATCCATCACTCTCCAGGTAGTCATGCACAAGCCCGACAAGGTAGCGGGGATCCTTTTTCCATGTCGGGCTGGCCAGCTCATACGAGTTGATCGTGCGGTGGCCGTACATTCGTAAGAACGCATTGAATTCGTCCACGACTTCATCGGATGGAGCCGTGGCCAGCCAAGCTGCAACTTCCTCCGGCGTGGACTCGAGAAATCTCTGCCGGTGGGTGGGATGCCGGCTGACTAACACCGCCAGCTTCCACAAGGCGCGGTTGGTTTCGAGGGTGTGGCTGCCGGGCAGCCCAGCCACGAGATGCCCCCGTTTGACGACCTCTATCGGTGAGATCCACCTGTCCATTAGCCAGCCCAGCAACTGATACAGGAAATTGCCCAGGGCAAGGCTGCCAAGGTGAAGCCGCCGATAGCACCATAACAGATCGATGCAGGCCTGGAAACGAATCATCAAGGCTGGCAGCGGGATGGTATCGGCCTCGGCGGATTGAAGTGCCGCGATGTCGGCCAGGTATTTCGGTACGAATCGTTCCCAATGCTGATGATTGTGCAACGGGTCCAGGTCGATGAGACGCCAGAATCGTTTGGAAAACAACGTGCGGAAAAGAATCAGATAGGCCTTGGGATCCGGCAGCCGGAAGCGCTTCTCCTGGTCCTGCTTTCTCAATGCGGGAGGATAGAGTTCGGCAATGAACGTCGGAGTGGGAATGCCCAGGCGACTCATGAGGGAAATGAACATGGTGGCATTCAGATAGGGGTACCCGTTGATGATCGTTACGGGTGGGGTATCGTCACAGATCCGCCTGGCGAAGTAGTCGGACGTAAGGAACTCGCCGACGAAGGCTTCGAACAAGAGTGAGGCGCTGAGCGGTGTGATGGGATCCGGCCAGCGCTCGGCGACGAATTGGCGGGTCCAGATGATGGCCGCTGAGTCCATCCTATGTGCACCTCCCGGCAACCGTACGCCTGGTGCCGTCGCGGCCGCTACAGCTACCGGTCTTCGTGGCGAATGGGAGGGAAAAACCGGTATGGCGCGTGCACGGCCGGGACATTGTGAGACAATCACTCAGATCGATTAGGATCCATGCATGACTCTAGTTGGCGCGCCGGCAGGTGTCAAGAACTTGATGATGGCGCGATATGGGCATATTATAGTCGCCTGCGTGGCACCGGCGGTAACCCATCAGAAGGGAAGTCCGGAACTTTCCCCGCAGCTTCGTGTAGACCACGATAGAGAGAACCGGCTGCGGCGGTGCTATGGTTTCCGTCGAGAACCCGGTTGGAAACGGCCCGAGATGAGGAGATGCCAACTTTGAAACGCAAGAAGACAGCAACGAGCGGTGAGGTGGACAGCAGGATCAGTCAGCCGGAACTGGCGAGAGGCAAATTCGGCGGACTTTCCGGCAAGATAAAGAAAGAATTGAAGGAATGGGCGCGCAGTATCCTGTTCGCTCTCCTCTTCGTGATCATTTTCAATCAGTATTTCTTCAAGGCGTACAAGGTGGAAGGGATCAGCATGCAGCCGTTGCTGCAGGACGGGCAACGGATTTTCGTCAACCGTTACCTGTACTCGGATCCCTTGCCACTGCTGGATATCGAGCTGCCCTGGAGGCGTGATCCTCAGCACGGCGATGTGGTGGTCTTCTGGTTTCCCGAGGAACCCAAAAAGTCCTACATCAAGCGCGTGCTGGGTGTTCCCCACGATCGCATTGAAATCCGCAACGGGGTGTTCTACATCAACAACCGTCGGGTTGACGACAGCTTTATTCCCGCCGCCTTTAAAAGCTATGGCAATATGTCACCCTTGATCGTTCCGAAAGGATACTATTTCTGTGTCGGCGATCACAGGAACAGAAGCTATGACAGCAGAGCCTGGGGAGCTGTTCCCAAAAAGTACATCATCGGCAAGGCGTTCTTCAGATACTGGCCGCTGACGGCCATCGGCGGCATCCACTATAACGACGAACGACCCTTCTTCGTTGACGAACCCGCATGATCGCACCGATACGCTGAACCTGCACAACCACTCTGCCGCCGGGGAGAACGAGCCGTCACCTCACGCCCATTGCCGCTGACCTCTGTCGGGCGGCAGCCGGCGGAATGTGATACGACTGGAGCGGATTCCACCAGGGAGATGAACGGATACCCGCCGCCATCTCAGAAAGACTGTATCAGGTAACCGTATCAGGAAACCAGGCTGTGAGTTTCCCGGCGGGTGCGCCGCGCCGTTTCGTCATCGATTCTGGAAATGATTCGCTTGCTGCTCACGGGGGCGCAGCAGGCCACCACCGATACGGTGATGATTGGGGAATGAGAATCCAAGTCACCCAGGCCCCAGAAGACATCGGCATCGGGTAGAAGCCGTGCCCGGACCGCCTCCACCATGGCATCCATCTCCAGCATGCCAAGGGATCTCCCACCCTTGACATTGATGTAAATAGTATTCACCTCGGAAAAGGAAAAACCTGCGGCTGGGGGGAAGCGCTCCAGGCGCTGCATGAGGGAAAGACCGGGAGTGCGGCTGTCCAATTGAAACCTGGCGATCAGGCAGGAACCTTGCCGGTGCATACCGGTTATCAGATCTGATGCATCGAGATTGACCACGCCCGCTTCAAAGACGATCTCGGCGAGCGCCGTAGCGGCATCGGTCATGTACTGATCACTGAGCGAAAAATTGTTGATGTCCCATGAGTCCACCAGGTCGGCGGCGGCCAGGTCGTTATTGGCGATCAGGAAGAGACTGTCGAGGTTGGGCATAAGCTGATCAAGCGCGATGTCGGCCTGGACCCGCCAGATATTGCCTTCGTTCAGATAGGGAGTGGAGAAGATACCGATAACCAGTGTATCGAGACGCGTTCTGATCCACTCGGCAAGCAGCGGCGCTGCGCCGCTGCAGGTTCCGCGGCCAAGACCGCCCACCAGGATCACCATGGTGGCATCCTCGAGCAGTGACATGATTTCGCGTTCCCGGGCCAGCAACAGCTTGCTGCCCACGTTGGGTTGCATCACCGAGGTCAGCCGCTCTCCATCCAGGTTGAGGTCAATGACATGATCGGCATGAGATTCGCTCAGCACCGCGCCGTCCACGCCGACGGCGATCGATTCCGCCTTGCAGCAAACGGTCGCCCGCATTCGCTCCAGGATGCGCATGCCGGCAGTGCCCAGACCGATGTATTTCATGCCGGCGCGATATTCCGGCAGACCGGTTCCGAATCGTTCATCCAGCAATGCCGCAAAACAATCTTTCTGCTCATGACTTTTCATCGCCGACACCCCCCATTCCAGACCGGGCTAGCCCGGCCTTCGGCCACACCTCTATTTCTCCGCCAGTACCCAGGATGCTGACCTCTCCCTTGACATCGAATAATGCCTTGTGCTGCTCGGCCAGCCGTACGCGACCCTGTACATCCATGGTCAACATGACAAACTCCACTGCCAGCTCCCGCCGTGTCGTCCTGCGTTCCTCATCCAGCAAGGCGTCCGCCTCGCTTTCTCCCAACAGGCGCTGAACCGCCTGGGGCGGCAGCAGCAACAGGTAACCACCCATGTCCCTGGCGTGAAGGGTGCCTCCACAGATGGCGCTGACCTGGGCGCGGAACTGACTGGGCATCACCATCCGGTGCATGCTGTCCAGCTTCGCGTCATAGCGTCCGGTCAGGATAATTCCATCCATGGATTCACCACCATGCTAAACATGACAATTCACTCCAAATCACGTCTATATATAATCTGCATAATAAAAAAAGTGATGTCAAGCTAATTAATCCAGAAATTTCGTGATAAATCGGGAATAATCAGGAATTGATCTGACAGCGGGAGCGACAGCCGATGTGGTGCTTCCAGTCCCGCAACGGTTGCCGGTTCTCCTGATCGCTCCCGGTGCCGCGACGGTGACAAGAGGTGCGATGGTCAGTTCAGGTGTGCTGTTCCGCTCATCGCCGTCGGGTCCCCCATCCCTCGCCGGCACCACTCTTGGGTGTCGCTCTTGGCGTCGCGCGCTTGGGGTCGCGCTCTTGGGGTCGTACCCAAAATTCTGTACTCTTCGCTGCGAAGCGTTGATGTTAAAAGATTTATAACGACTTACCCAGCTCCGTTCAAAGCGATCCGCCGATGTTGACGGAGACATTTCCTCGTGGACGGAGCGAGTACCCTTGAAATGCATATCCCAGACCAGCATGACATCCTCCCAGGCATAGGAGGTGGATTTGGGTGGGAGGCCTCGTCCCGTCGTCTTGACAATCGACGGGCAGGCTCGCTAAAGTGGGCCGATACTTCAAGCATTCCAGCCGGTTCGAGCTGGTGGCTCCGATTCCAGGCAGGGAGGATCACATGCGGATCGCGATTGGTGCCGATCACGGCGGATTCGAATTAAAACAGGTTTTGGTCACGTTCCTGGAGGGCCGGGGTCATGAGGTCATCGATCTTGGCGTGCATGCCGCGCAGTCGGTGGATTATCCGGACTACGCTCTGGCGGTGGCCGGCGCGGTGGCATCCGGTCGAGCGCCGTTCGGCGTGATGATCGACGGTGCCGGAATCGGCAGTGCCATGGCCGCCAACAAGGTGAAAGGGATCCGGGCCGCGGTGTGCAATGAGATCTACACTGCTCGCAACAGTCGTCTTCACAACAACGCCAATGTCCTCACCATGGGAAGTAGGGTGATCGGTGCCGGAGTGGCGCAGGAAGTCTTGAACACCTTTCTGGAAACAGCATTCGAAGGAGGGCGGCATCAAGCCAGGGTCGACAAGATCATGGCCGCCGAGGCCGTAGATGCGTTTTCCGGGTTCGATCATGGTGATTTCGCCGGCTTTGTCAGGAGGATCGTTGAGACGGTCCTGGAGCGCCTCGGTGCCACCGAGCCACCACCGCCTTCGGTCCAGTCATCCACCAGTATCCGGATCGAAAAGGGACTCATCGATGAGGAACGTGCGAGAACCCTTGCCCAGCCGGGGGTGAACTCCCTACTGGTCACGGGTGCCGTAATCATCACCCCGCTGGCAAGGGAATATCTCCACGACCGCAGGATATCGATTCAGCGCCACTCCGGCGGGTCGACCACCTGAGCGGTGGCGCCGCCTCCCGCCGATTTTCTCATCAAATAAAACACTTACCCACGCGGTCAATCCATGGATGCACCCAATTAACCGTTGAGGAGTTCTCCGAATCAACCTGGAACACCGTCTCTCTTGGGCCGGATAGGTGAAGTAAATGAGGTATAAATAAAAAAACAGCACCGGGATGGTGCTGTTTTTTTTTGCTCGTATTCCTTACTTTACGGCGTCCTTCAATTCTTTGCCGGGCTTGAACCGGACTACCGTAGTCTGGGGAATGTCGATAACCTCGTTGGTCTTGGGGTTGCGACCCTTGCGGGCACTTCTCTTCACCACGTTGAACGTGCCGAAACCGACGAAGCTCACTTTGTCGCCCTTCGCCAATGCATCCTTGATCCCCTCGAGCGCAGCGTTCAGGGCGATCTCAGCCTTGACTTTCGCGATGCCCGCTTCACTGGCAATTTTCGCAACCAACTCTTTCTTTGTCACGGAAGGCCTCCTTTTTCAGTGTTTTTTTGTGAGTTTGACGCCTCAAGAATATAATCCGGTTTTTTCCTTTGTCAAGATAAATCCACGAAAAAAATGAACTTTTTGAATTTTACCCGATTTGACCTGATTATAATAAAAGTGTTATTTTACAATGTCTTCTGGAGGAATTGGTCGATTTTTTCGACCAAGCTTCGAAAATCCTCCCAATTTTCGACATGAAAACGCAGTCCTTTCTTCGTCGGACCCGTGTAGTTCGGTGTTTCGATGTACTCCCTGATATCCACATAATATTCATCCCGAAACTTGGACACCGAAGCTCGAATCTCCACGTCATCGCGCTTTTTTATCGTGCCGATTTCCTTAATTTCATTTTTTCCCGCCATCGTTGCTTCCTTATCTTAGATCAGCATAACTTATTGGTTAATCAAGGTAATCCATGTAAGGTGCGGATTCTAGCATTGCCTCAGAAGGCTGTCAATCGCTCGTTTCAAAGGGTAATCAAGTCCTCTCGCGACCCCACATCTCCACCCAGACGATAGTATCGCGCCCCCCCGGTCCAATGAACACCATCGGCCGGGTGCGCTTTTTTGTGGGGATGGCAGGCGGCTGCCGGTGATCAAGTCCTCACACGGAGACCAGGGAAGAGAGATTCTTTCAGGTGAGTTTCCCGCACCAGTACAGGCGGCCGGCCTCAATGAAACCGATTAGCCAGGAAGCGCCCAGCCTTGCGGAGGAGACGGGCGGGATCGCGGGCAAGCAGTCGCTTCACTTCCGGCAACGCCCGGCGCAGCAATGGACCGATTGACCGATTGTAGGAGAATACGAACGCGGAAATCTCCTCGATCCGGTTCGCGAATTCTTCCGGATCTATGTCTTTTACGAAATGACGCAGCGGCCACAGGCGATAATCCACCCAGTCCTCGTCCCTGGAGACCATGCTCCATGCCCTGGCCAGTTCGAACAGCTCGGAACCGGGCAGGGGATCGTACACATTCAGTACCATCTCCGCTGGAGTGATACGGCGCATGACGTTCAGCGTTTCCTCCAGATCCTCTATTCGTTCCTGGGGGAATCCCGCCATGAAGAATACCCCGCAGGCCATGCCTTCCGCCTGGACGGCCGAGATGGCCTCCTGCACGGAGTCGATTTCTATGTCCTTGCGGATTTCACGAAGAATCCGTGGACTGCCGGACTCGATACCGATCTCAACTTGCGTGCAACCGGACCGCCGCATCAGGCGCAGCAACCCCGGGTTGATCAGGTCGAGCCTGGTAGCGCCGCGCCAGGTGATGCGCAGCCGCCGGTCGAGCAGTTCCTGGCAAAGGCTCAGTGCGTGATCCCTGTCAAGGGAGAACGCATCATCCCAAATGGTCACGGAGCGGATGTCCTTATCCCTTTTCAGTGCCTCGATTTCATCCGCCACTGCACGGGGTGATCGGAACCGCACGGTGTTGCGCCAGAAAGACCGGGATGAGCAGAAGGAGCAGCGCCAGGGGCAGCCACGGCTCGTGATGACTCCCCCGAGCGCTTCCTTGCTGAACGTGTGTTCCTGCAGTACCAAGTCACGAGACGGAGGGGGCAGGGTGTCGAGATCATCGAGCAGCGGACGGTCGGGATTGTGCCTCACCCGGGTGCCGCACCGCAAGGAGATGCCTGCCACGTCATCGAGTCTTTGTCCATGCTCAAGTCGATCGCAGATGTCAAGCATGGTGAATTCGCCTTCTCCTCTGACGACCAGGTCCACTTCCGGGAAGGCGAGCGACGATTCGGTCTCGAAACTGGGATGCACTCCTCCCCATACAACCAGCATTTCCGGTGACAGGGCCTTGGCGATACGGCTTACTTTCAGCGCCGCGCCGACCTCGGTGGACAGGAGTGATATGCCCAGCACATCCGGGGCGTATGCGCCGATCTGCTCGCGGATTTCCCGCCAAACTGGCAGAGAATCGTTATTCAAGGCATCCAGATACCTGGAATGTGCGGCGGATCGATTTTCGAAAACGCTCTCCTTGTGGACTTCGTACTGCTGTTCTTCACCGGAAGGATTCTCAGGATAATAAATCATTGCTTGATGTCCGCGATGGGAAAGTACCGCGGCAATCCAGCCGAGTCCCAGGGGGAAGACCGGTGATTGTCCGAATTTTCTCAGCCTTGTAAACGGGGGTCTCACGAGCAGGATCTTCATGCCGTGGGGTGCCTTTCCTTCAACCAGCGCAGAATGCGGGACAGTCGTTCACCCATGGTGGCGGGGTCGCGCAGCAGGTAGGAAACCTCGCGCCAGCAGCTGTAGATGCATCCCGGGCAGGCTGACCGCTGCTGGTGATAGATTGTTCTGAAGCGGCGATTGGGTAGGATGCCCGAATCTCGGTGGAGATTCCTGAAGGACTTGAGATCACTGCAACCGGCCACGGAACCATCCGAAAAAATCGTGAAGTAGCTGTCGCCGGCGTGGCAGCGCCACCCATACCCGCCGCCTTTTAAATACAACCTCGAATCCTCCAGGAAGCGATTGGAGTTCAACAGGCGGATGCCCTGCCGCTTCATTCGGACCAGTTCGTCGTAGATCCGGTCCACCTCAGCAGGCGCTATTGCGGCCAGTGGATTAGTGCGGTGTACCTTGGTGAGCTGCGTCTGTTGCCGGTCCTGGAGTGCAACATTCATGGGATTGACCACGGCGTACGCGCCCATGTCATGAACGGCGGCGACGATGGAAGGGATCTCGGAAAGATTGAGTTCACTCACGGTGATCATCACCTGCACCAGGCCGGGGGTAACCTTGAGCGCAGTGGCGATGGAGGCGAGGATCGCCGCGTGGATTCCTTCCCGGCCTGCGATACGGGCCTGGAGCAGGGGATCGAGCGTGTCCAGGGAGATGCCCACGTCATGTACGCCGGCGGCTATCACGCGGGAGAAGCGCGCGGTATCGGGAACGGTGCCGTTGGTCAGGAGGGTTATGGAGAATCCGTACCGGGCGAAGCCTCGGATAATTTCCTCAAGATCGCGACGCAGGAACGGCTCACCGCCGGTTATCACGGCCCGGCCCAGGCGCCAACGGGCCAGTATCCTGGCGATTCGCCGCCAGTCAGCCGCCGACAACTCGTTCATGCGGTTGGCGCGCCGCCATATGCCGCACATGCTGCAACGCAGGTTGCAGCGCTCGGTCACCTTGATGTTGCATGACAGAGGAGCCAGTCCCAGCACTGCCAGGGGCCAGGTTGATATGATCCGGCTGACTTTCATTCAGCCGGTCACCACGTCCCGGAGGCGATGCCAGAGCACATTCAGTTGATCGAGGCTCTTGATGTCGCGCACAAAACGGTAAATGATGCGGGGTCTTGCATAAAAGAAAATGAAGGATCGCCGGAAGAACCTTCGGAACGCGGCGGTGTCGATGCCTGGAGGAGAGTAGGGGCTGCGGTACTCCGACATCCGACCAAGGTCGATTTCAGCCAGCAACCCGCGGCTTTCCAGCAGGTCGTGAACCTCGGTGCCCGGCAAGGGCATGAGTATCCCGAAGTTCACCTTGTCAATATCGAGCCGCATGGCCAGTTTCACGGTACGTTTCATCTCCTCCAGTGTTTCGCCTGGATAGCCGAGGATGAAGAAACCGGTTACCCGCATCTTGGTGGTTTTTCGTATGAGTGCGATGCGGGCGCGTGCTTCATGCAATTCTAGCCGCTTTTTCATGAGGTTCAAGACACGTTGCGTACCGGCTTCTATGCCTACCGCCACCGAGTAGCAGCCGGCTCGTTCCATGGCTTGCAAAACCTCATGATCGAGGGTGTCGAGTCGGATGCCGTTGGGACATGCCCAGGTCAGGTCGAACTGTTCCTGTTGAAGTGCGTTACAGAAGCCGAGTACATACTCCCGGCTATGAGTGAAGTTGTCGTCCTGGATGTGAAATTCACGGATGCCGTAGGTATCCACCAGCATCCGCAATTCTTGGATGACATGCGGGATGGAGCGAGTGCGCAGCCTTCGCCCGCTCACCACATGTCCCGCGCAGAACGTGCATTGATGTGGGCAGCCGCGGGTAACGATTATCGGCGCATAGGGGAGGCGGCGCAGGAAGGTGCCCTGCGGCGCGCAGGGGTAAGAGAGGGGATCGATGAGGTCCCAGGCGGGAAGTCCCAGAGAATCCAGATCCTCGACGTGGGCGCGGGGATTGCATTGGATCGCGCCGTCCGCGGAGCGCCAGACCAGTCCGGGGATACGAACAAGCATGTCCGGTGCCGGCCAGCCGTTTGCTTCCACTACTGCCGCGGCCAGGTTGGGGAAACCGAGTTCTGCTTCACCAGCGATGGCGCCATGCAGATGGGGGAAGGCTTCGAGGAATCCTTGGGGATCAGCGGAAGGATGAGGACCGCCGGCGATGAGGGCCGCGTCGGGGGCCGCTTGCCTGATGGCGGCGATCTGAGCTCCAAGCCCCGGCAGATCGAACGTGTAGACCTGGATTCCCACCAGGAGCGGCTTGTGCGGGGCAATGACCGCCTTGATCCGCTCCAGTTCCACCCGGTCGCGTATGAAATCTTCGATGGCCACGGAGAGCCCCAGCCTTCGCGCACCGGTAGCCAGGTACCCCAAACCGTGGTTGGGGATCAGCATGGACGTGCGGTTGTAGGGACGGACAAGCACCACCTGGTGCCCGACATGGGAGATGGATTGCCGCGAGCCGTCCTGCAAACTCACGGCCGATTTATCCGTAGAAACTTTTCAGCTTGTCCCGGCGGCTGGGGTGACGCAATTTGCGCAGAGCCTTCGCCTCGATCTGACGAATACGTTCACGAGTCACCGCAAAATACTCGCCCACCTCTTCCAGTGTATGCTCGTACCCCGCGCCGATTCCGAACCGCATTCGCAGCACTTTCTCTTCGCGCGGCGTCAACGAGGACAGCACACTCTGCACCTGCTCCTTGAGGTTCATATTGATCACGGATTCAGAAGGCGATTCGGCTCCCTTGTCCTCGATGAAATCTCCCAACTGACTGTCTTCTTCTTCACCGATGGGGGTTTCCAGGGATATTGGTTCCTGGGCCATCTTCAACACCAGCCGAACCTTCTCCACTGGCATGTCCATGCGTTCGGCGATCTCCTCACAGCTTGGTTCCGTCCCCTTCTCCTGTACCAACTGCCGTGATGTCCTGATGAGCTTGTTGATGGTCTCGATCATGTGCACCGGAATCCGAATGGTTCGGCCCTGATCGGCGATCGCCCGGGTGATGGCCTGTCTGATCCACCAAGTGGCGTAGGTGGAAAACTTGTAGCCGCGCTGATATTCGAACTTGTCCACCGCCCGCATCAGACCGACATTGCCTTCCTGGATGAGATCGGCAAACTGCAAGCCCCGATTGGTGTACTTTTTGGCGATGCTTACCACCAGTCTCAGGTTCGCCTCGGTGAGCTGGCGTTTTGCCTCACGCTCCTTGCTGCGGCCGTGATTGATCGCCCGTATCGCCTTTTTCAGCTCGATGGCCTTGGCGCCGGTTTCCTGCTCGACATCCGCGATCCTGGTGCGCGCCGATGTGATGACCGATTCGTATTCCTCGAGCTGCGGCAGCGTCACTACCTGTTCATCGTTGACCGAGAAGACGATCTCATCGCTCTTCGCCGCCTTGCCGATCAATTCCTCCAGCACCGGCAGCTCAAGCCCGCTGGCCATGACCACCTTGCGGATTTCCGATTCGGCACGGTAGATCTTGTCTACCGCGGTTCGCACCTTGGCGGATGTGCGCTTGACGAACTTCGGGATCGGGTTCAGCTCCGACACCAGACGTGAGGTATCGGCTACCACCCGTTCCCGATGCTTCCGGAGCTTTTTTCGTACGATCTGGTTGGTCTTTTTGATCGACAGCTTCTCATCGATTTCCCGGATCTTGATGTAGTTGGCGTGGATTTTCTCAATCCTGTCAAGCACCGCCTCGGTCAATTCATCGCGCTTGATTTCTTCTTCCCACTGCAATGGCAGAAGCTCCTCCAGCCTGGTTTCCTCGGCCAGCAGCTTCTCCCTGAAAGTGAGCAACTCGTTCATGGCGATGGGAGTGAACAGGGCCGCCCGGAACATCTCGAGCTTCCCTTCCTCGATCCGCTTGGCGATCTCTACTTCGCCGTCACGGGAGAGCAGAGAGACCGATCCCATCTCCTTGAAATACAACCGCAAAGGATCATCGGACCGCTCTCCATAATCGGGGGTTTTGGCTTTCTTGCGTAATTCACTGGCGCGCACCCGCCGCCGCTCACTTTTCTTGAATTTGATCTTGGTGCTGTCCTTGACCAGTTCTATCTCCTCAGCCGTGATTTTCCTGATGATACCATCGATTTGTTCGGTGGAGACAGCACTCTCCGGGATCTCGTCGTTCAGTTCATCGAACGTCAAGTACCCCCTGTTTTTACCTTCGGAGATCAATGTTTCGAGATTTGGTGTATCTTGATTGCCCATCCCTAATCCGCCTCCTTGGCTCAAGGTGGGAGGGAACCCCATATGCTCATGGTGTCCGGCCAGTCACATTGCCGCGCTAGGGAGTGAATGTGTTTCATCACGTGCCGGTGTTCCGACCCCCCCTGCCTGGGCAAAAAAATACCGGATCCCCAATGAAGCAGAAAACGTCACTGGAAATTCCGAATCCAGCACATCAAAGTATTCTTTTCTATCCAGTGTAAAATGTCAAGGAATTTCCAGTTCAATAACGCCTTTTCTCCCCTTGAGAAAATCCATGCTTAAAAAACCATGACCTCGCCTCGAAGTTCCCAATTTTACCACCCGGGCGCCCGATTCCATTTTTCCTTCGAATCTCCGCTTCCCACTTGTTCGGGAATCTCACCACATCCGGTCTTGCCGCCGCTGTCGTCCGGCTGCCGAGACCACGGCATCCGGCATGATCCACGCTGGCGGCATGGCACCATTGACAGTGTCGCCGAGCAGGGTTAGAGTGCCCTCATGAAACGGATCAGCGCGATTTTTATTGTGATGGTGATTGCAGGAATGAATTCCGCTGTCGCTCAGAAGGAAAGGAACCATGGCCAGACGCCGCCCGGTCCCAGCGGGAAACCCTCCATGTGGCGCGGTACCGGCATGCAGAAATTTCATGAAATCACGGACGCCAAGCACCGATTCCAGGTCGAATCTCCCGGCCTGGGCTGGCGTCGGCAGGCGGACTCGTCGTTTCCTCTCGCCCTTTTTCGGGACGGCACCTCCGTT
>JAFGDC010000257.1 GCA_016932295.1 candidate division CSSED10-310 bacterium | reverse complement strand
TAACCGGCACGATGACCGTGGGAAACGGGACAGTCCCTGAATCCTGCGGCTCACCTGGCGTACTCGTACTGTAGAGAATACCTGCAACAAGCATCAACCCCACGCCGAACCCAATGAGAACCAATGGTACGCCGATCCGGCGCTCTCCGCCCGATGTGCCTTGAACCACCTGCTGCTCCTTTCCGAGCGACCAGCTATAATTGTCTATGGACTCTACTTTACACCCTCTTCATTGTCAACCGGGCGGGGCACGAATCAAGGTCGATCAAGGCATGAAGACGATATTTTTCGGATGTCCAGTAGCGGGAGCACACTATTGACACGGTAATCGATTGCATTGTACCGTATTCGTTGTCCGATTGATCGAAGATGTAATTTCGGAGGATGTATCAATGGCTCCCAATAAGATAACAGAAAAACCCGAATCCAATACCCAAACGATTAACATCCCCACCGGAAAAATCGGTGTCATGAAGGAGTTCCTCCAGTTCCTCAAGGAAACCAAGAAATGGTGGATCGCTCCTATCCTGCTCTTTTTCCTTCTTCTGGGTGTGCTGATCATTCTGACTGAAGGCTCGACCGTCGCGCCGCTGATTTACACCATCTTCTGACCTGGCGGCGCTGCACGGAAGGAGGTTCCCATGTTTGGACTGAGACGATTAACGGGAATCATCGTATTGACCATAGCAATCATCATCCTGTTGAAACGCCGGGAATGGGTCAGCGATTCCTTCTACGCGCTGGTCGGTCTTGTCGTGCTGCTCAAGGAACAAATGCAGAACGCCATCGCCGCCCTGAAGGTCAAAGCAGCCGCCTGATCCGGTCAACGCACTCAGGCACCGAACCCATCCTCGTATAAGTTCGCCCGGCACCCACGGAACCACAGGATGTCGACCTGATGCTTTCTGATTTATGTTCGCAGAACAACCGTCCCGATTCCTGCTAACCAGGATGATTGGAAATCCACTTCGTTGCGATCGGAAATCCACGAATACACGGCACCCCTTCCCCCATGGTAAAACGAATGATGCCGATTATCGCCCGTACCTTCAGCTCCATGCAGGATTCCGGAACGTTGCCGGGACGATCCATCCACCTGAATCAAGCAGGAATACCCGCATTACTTCCCTGGAGGTTATAGGATGGTTCAGGGATCCCGGTGGCGGCGCACCGGATATCCGCACCAGCCCCGAGGGGATGGTGGAGCCGCCTTGACATAAGGCACAGCAGCCTGTCACCCCACGATCACGAGTTCCCATCCGGAATGAACCGGCACCGGTACGTCGCAGCCGTTTCCGGTCTCATCCTCCCAGCACCTCGATCAGACCGAGTATGCCGCACATCGCCATGGACACTGGCGCTACGACCTTCCATGGATCTACGTCCAGCAGCCCAGGCAGGGTGATGGTGCCGAAATAACCCCAACCCAGAATGGTCCGTGCCAGGAATGGATACGCCGCCGCAAATACTCCCGCTCCGATTAGAGTCCCAATGACGCCGCCCAGCAGTGCATCCAGCGAACCTTGCCCGACAGCGCCGACGACGGTTCCCGGGCAGTATCCCAGAAGTGCGAATCCCACACCGAAAATCAGTGAGCCGATCACCGTCATCCCGATGGAACCGGGTTTTGGTTTCAATTCCACCCAGCCGACTGATTTCATCCAGTATACCCCGATCATACCTACCACCACCGCGGTGAGCATGATCTTCACCACGGTCCAATCCTCCAGCAGCAACTGTCCGATGATGACGTCGTAGCTGGTGGCACCACCCTTCTGCAGGAGAAACCCGAATACTATCCCGGAAAGCAGGCCAAGCCCCAGTTGAAGCGTCTTGTTCGAATGCAGTGTGTGTCTCATGGCAACCTCCTACAGGATGATCATGGCGGTAATGATTCCGCCGATGAACATGCACAAAGCCGAAACCCAGCCGCTCAGGGCGAGTTGCAGTGCGCCGCTTATGCCGTGACCGCTGGTGCACCCGCCAGCCCAGCGTGAACCGAATCCCATGATCACTCCCCCGAGCAGCGCCACCAGGAGCCGCCGCAGAGGCGTATAGCCGAACATTTCCAACCACCGGCCTGGTACCAGCCGCAGTGCAAAGGTACCGGAAAGTACTGCTGAGATGCATCCGCCGATGACGATGCCCAGCACCAGCATCATCTGCCAGTCAGCAATCAGAGGATTCACCTTGTAATATTCCTTGTCTGTCACTTTCGCCCCACGTATCAACCTTTCCAGCATGCCGCTGAACCGAGTGAAGGTATTTGAGCAGCCGAGTGATTCCCCGGACAACAGGAAGGCAAACCAACTCAGCACTCCGATGCCGGCGCCCACCGCATACGGTGACCAACGTTCAAGCGTGAGCCATTCCATGGATTCCTCCTTACGTTATTTGATGTGATAAACAAAACATCAATGCACGCCCGATGAAGGATGTCTCTCCAGTGACGATTCGCGGCACCCGCCGCAACCCGCGAAAAAATACACCAATCAATTGACGCCAGTCCATCGACAAAAACGTACCATTTGCCATGTCACCATCCCACACTATCGAGTTCCCCGGAAGTGGGATACTCGCAAATCCCCGGTCATATTCACAATCGTTCGACCCGCGTGACGACGGCATGAGGACACGATGTCCGGTAAGCAGCCGGGCAGAAAGAGGCTAGCTGTCAGGTGGATGATGACAAGGATCGTGAAGATGAGACTCATTCCAGGTGCGTAGCACGGTCAAAATCGTGTGATCACGGCATTAAAGCTTCTCGAGTTCAGTTCCGGATCATGCGCCCGGAGATCGGCCGGCGTCGCAGGCCGGACTCTCGAACGCCGGTGCGGCCGGTTCCTGCCAATCGTGACCGTCGCGAAACCCACCATCTTCCCGTGGAGTGCGGAGCGTTCGCCTGCAACGGAGCTATTTCACCATCCAGGCTGATGGTTCATCCCTCTCCCTCCTGCCCTGCTCCTCATCCACCTTCCACAGAATAATGCCGCCGGCAAGGAACAAGATGGAAAGGGAGGCAATGCTCAGCCGCGATGCTGTGGCAGGGGTGGCTCCCAGTCCACGCGCCGCCAATCCCGCAACACCGACCAGCACCGGCCCGACGATGGTGGCGAACTTCCCCACCAGGTTGTAAAAACCGAAGTACTCCGCGCTTTTATCCCGGGGAATGAGGCGGACGAACATGGAACGGCTCAGGGCTTGCACCCCGCCCTGCACGAGGCCTATCACCACGGCCAGAAGGTAGAACTCCGCGCGGTGGTGCATGAATGCACCCCACACCGAAACGCAGAGATAGACCGCTATGCCCAGGAGCACACCGCGCTTCGGTCCAAGCCGCTTTCCCAGCCAACCGAAGCCGAGTGCCGCGGGAAAACCTATGAACTGGGTAAGGAGCAGCGCCATGATCAGGTCCTTGGAATCGAAGCCGATGGACATCCCGTAATCCACCGCCATGCGGATGATGGTGTCGACCCCGTCCATGTAGAGCCAGTATCCGGCCAAAAAGAGAAAAACAATTTTCCGGGATCGAATATGCCGCAAGGTGGCGGCGACCTGCCGCCAGCCGTTCCTGGCGGCGCTCCGTGCAGGGGACCGGCGGCGTGGTTCGCGCACGTACACCAACAGCGGAATCGTGAACACCGCCCACCATATGCCCGTGGTGAGGAAAGCGATGCGTATCGCCGCGGCGGCGCTGGTCATGCCCAGCCAGCCCGGATGCAGGGTTCCCAGGACATTGCCCGTAAAGAGCAGTCCACCGCCAAGGTAGCCAAGCGAGAAACCCAGGGCTGACACCATGTCATACCTGGACTCCTCCGCCACCACCGGCAGCAGTGAGTCGTAGAAGATATTGGCACAGGCGAAACCAATGGCGCCCGTTACATACAGGACCGCCGCCGCCAGCCAGCCACCCTCCCTCACCAGGAACAGACCGCAGGTAGACGCCACTCCGAGCCCCGCGAAGAAGGCGAGGAACCGTTTACGGGCGGCACGTTGATCCGCGATAGCGCCCAGCAGCGGCGCCGCGATCGCCACCAGCACTCCCGATAGGGCATTCGCCAAGCCCAATCTCGCCGTGCTGACATTGACATCCACCCCCGCGCACCAGTACTGCTTGAAGAAAACCGGGAAGAAACCGGCCATCACCGTGGTTGCGAAGGCGGAATTCCCCCAATCATAGAAGGCCCAGGCCAGTCTCGCACGGCGCGGCGACGTCCCTGTCACCGCACCTGCCGGCAGATCACCAACTGCTTGGGAGAATCGGTTTTCGGCGGACCGCGGTCAAAATCCCCGAATCGTTGAACAATCTCGAAACCATCGGCCTCCAGCAACGCCGTCAGCTCCTCGGGAAAAAAAATCCGCATGTTGAGTGTCGCGTTCCAGGTCCTGCCGTCATCGCTTCGATAATACCAGGTGATGTGGTTGACCTGGGTAATGGGATCATACAGGTTCGACTCCTCCAGCGTGATCATGCCGCCGCCGGGATCCAGGTACTTCGCCACCGGATAGCGCCGGCGCGGATCCCTGATAAGGATTCGCATGTCAGGCACGAAAATATCGACGATGAAGACGCCGGCAGGAAGAAGATGCTCGCGAACCCGCCCCAGCATGGCATGTATCTCCTCCAGATCGTGCAGGTGGGCGATGGAATTAAATGGAATGAAGATCAAACCGAACCGCCGCGCCATCTCGAAGCTTCGGCAATCGGCCCGCACCCACGGGATCGACAGCCCTCTTTCACGAGCCTTGACCCTGGCCGTTTCCAGCATTCCGGCGGATGCATCCAAACCGGTGATATCATGACCTGCCGCTGCCAGCGGTATGGTCAGCCGACCTGTACCGCAGGCAATCTCCAGCACCGGATCGCCAAATTCAGATGCGGCCCACAAGTAGAAGGGGATGTCTTCCTGGAAAGACCGATTGAAGGCATCATACTGTCTTCCATCACTGTACAGAGGGGCGCAGTCGGACTCCTTCATCTCTTCCTCCAAGACAGCCGGCATCCGCATACTACCGCCTGATAATCGACGCATATGTTCCGATTTCACGGTCATACTACTGTGTCCACCACAACCCGGCAAGACCATCGCCCGTTCCGTCGACTTCTCGCATCGCGAATCTGAATGTCATATCAGCGCGCCCTCTCGACAGGAACCAGCAGCCGGTTATCCATTCTTTCCACCAGCAAGGCGAGGGCGCTACCCAGGCTGAAGGAACGGAGCGCCGCCAGACGCGCCGGCCGGCTCTCCAGGTGGGTGATCAGACGAGCCAGGTCGGTCATGGTCAGGATACTCTCACCGAGATACACATACCCCTCGTCAGGGGCGACAAGAGCGGCGGCTCGAGGGATGACGGATTCCAGCCAGAAGGCATGAAACCGTTTCCACCAGCCAGGGCCGGAGGGAGGAAAGGCATCCAGCAGCAGGGCGTATCCACCGGGTTTCAACACGCGCAGGATTTCGTCAAGAACGACGATTCTGTCCGCAAAATTGCGCAGCGTGAAAAAAGAAACCACCGCATCCAGTTGGTTATCCCGTATGGGCAGTGCCGCGGCATCGGCCTGCAGGTAGATGCCTTCCGGGTCAATCACCGTAGCGTAACGAACCATTCCTTCGGCAAGATCAGCGCCGATCACGAACGCATGGGGCAACCGCCGCCGCAAACCGCGGGTCGCCGCTCCGGTGCCGCAGCCGAGATCCAACACCTCGCCGCCCGAGACCAGGGGCAGGAGCCGGAGTGCGCGGAACCGCCACAGGCTGGTCTGCCCGAGGGAGATAATCAGGTTGATGCGGTCATAGGCAGGCGCTATCCGATTGAACATTTCCCGAACATACGATCGTTTCGGTTCTCCCCCTGCTCGCACCGCCATGCGCGCCGCCCTGACTCGTTCCGCTTCCTTGTTCCGGTTGTTCGTTCGTTTGCGCACCAGTGACCTCGCAGTTCATTCAAGCGCACGTTATATGTTCTGGCAAGATACAGATCAAGTGGTGATTACCTGGAGCGCCGGATGAGTGACCGGGTGGCGGCCGATGGTTGTCAGTGCATCATACCACACCGGACATGTGCCGCTTCCACCAAGGATGCCAAGGGCATGTTCCGAAGAAAACAGGTACTGTAGGCCCGCCTGATCAAATCCGCCAGAGATACCGCACTTTCAAGAATACTTCCACATTGCGACCGAGATCGCCGCGGGAACGGAAATCGTCAAGGTTGATGCCGCAATACAGGTTGCTCAACGGGCTGTATTCCCATGAGAACAAAATGCTCGCATCGGAGAGTTCGGTATAGCTGTTGTACTGATAAATAGCGCGAAGGAACATAGCGCCGGTAATCTGACAGGACACCTTGTTCCAGGCAATGGTTTGCTGAAAGCGGCGGTCGCCCTCGTAGTCATCATAAAAATCTTCCCGGGACAGCCGGAAAAACCAGACAATGCGATCCAGCGGCTTGATCGTGGCATTATAGTTCACGCGATAGTTCCAGCCCGTGTCGCCCATGTCATAATCCGGCGCGCCGCCGATCCTGAGCGAGAGATAGTGATCCAGCCAGGGAACAGGCGTGTTCCAGAGTTCAAGTTCGGTGCCGGTGTAGGTGAAATCGAACGCATCGACGTTTTCATGATTGCTGAACCATGAAACCTGGCTCCAAAAACGATCCATGCCCAACTCCGTGGACAGGCGAACATACTCTTCCCGCAGATCGTCCTCAAAATCGAACCGCCCCTTGATGTCGGCATGGAACTCGATCATGTCGGCCCAGTCGTTCGGCTGGCGGATAAAGTAACCGCAATGAGTGCCAGCGGTTCTGTAACCGAGGTTTTCCAAGATGAGACCAGTGCGGGTCAAAAAGCTCTCCGGAACATTGTCAAACCAGAGTTTAGTATAAAACCGGCTGCCATCACGCTCTATATGGACAGTATAGGCGCCGGCATCTTCCTGGCGGGGTTCACTGTTTTCATCCTCCAACGTGAAACAGCCTGATGATGCGAAACTCCTGGTGAATGATTGGCTGTACTGCAACTTGAGCAGATAGATCCCGGCGAAACGGAAGCTGCCATCAACCGCTGCCACACGATTCCAGGTGTCATCGGCCGCATCATCGGTGTTGAACAGGAGGAAACCGATGCTTGACTGGCGCAACACCTCGGTTTTAATGCGAACGAGATTGTAGTAGACGTCATCGCCGCCATCACCCTCGTCCATCGCAGAGAGGAATCCCAGCCGGGTACATCCGAATTTGCCGGTGAGCTTCAAGCCAACCACCGGATCGGAGATGTTGCGAGAGTAAAAAAGTGCCATGTGCGAAGCGAACAGGTCAGATCCTTCCGTGAAAAAAGGGCGTTTTTCAGGCAGCCATTCAATATACCGTTCATTCAATTCCAACCGATCCGGATCCGCTTCGATCTGTGAATAATCAGGATTGACGGTAAGATCCAGCATGAGGTTCGATGTCAGCCCCCAGCGCAGGTCGAGACCGGTTTCAACGTTCTTTTCCGCGGGCTTTTCCCTATCGACATATGATCCAAAAACGTACGGGATGAGGGTTACATTCCGGCCGCTCTCTATATCCTCCAGCCCTTCCAACCGCGCAGACTGTGCCAGATAGTTGCGCACCTGCCTGGTACGGGGCGGCCAGACATCCATGACGCCAAGATGCTTGACACTGCGCAGCGCATAGAAACCCCAGACCTGGTGGCGCTGATTGGGCATACGCAACGACTTGAAGGGCACCGCGATTTCCACCGCCCAGAAAGCAGTTTCCACCATCCCTCGCGACCGGATATCGGCATCCCAGCCGTAGTTGGTATAGCCATCATGATGCCAGATGAAATCGGAGACGACACCATAGGGATTTACATTGAAGAGGTATGCTTCCCTTTGACTGTTAAAAGGATCGAAGGCAAATCCCACAACATCGTCGTTGTCGAAGCTCTCTCGTTGCGTGTGAGTGGCCCGAACCTGGTCCATGCGGGAATCGAAACACCTGAAGGCGAGGAAGAAGAAGTCCCCGTCATAGGTGATGTACAACTCAGTACGAGTGGCCGGTTCCCGTCCTTCGATGGGAGTGAACTGCATGAAACCGGTGATGGGTTCCACGCGACTCCATGCCTCGTCATCGAGCACCCCATCGATGACCGGCGCCTTTGCGGCGCGAGTGATGGTCACATCGACCCGGCCGGAATCACCGCGAGCGGCAGGTAGCATCACAACCAGCACCAATACCGTTATGAAAAGCCTGTAAGACACCTGCCCTCCCCTGCATGCGCGCCATGCCGTCATACCCGGCGCTCCGATTCAGGCACGCGCCGGGCTATAAATCCTCACAAGAATACGCAATAAGTACTGTCCGGTGAGTGACCACTCCCGACGAAACAGTTGCATGCACTTCGAGAAAATCGGCTTCGGGCGCAATGTAACATACGGAGAGCGTACTATTCGCCGCTATGGATCTCCAGGATCTCCACCTCGAACGTAAGATCATGACCGGAAAGCGGATGGTTCGCATCCAACAGCACCTTGTCCTCGGTCACGCCGGTCACCACCACTTCGAACTCATTGTCGTCCACCGTGATTTCCAGCAACTGACCCAGTTCCGGCTCCAGTTCCTCGGGCAATTGCTCTCTGTCCACCGTGAGCACCAGTTCGTCGTCATAAGGACCGTACGCTTCCTCGGAGCTGATCGAGAAGGTCTTCTTCTCGCCCCTGGCAAGTCCGATCAATTCGTGCTCGAAGGCGGGCAGAAGCTCCTCGTCTCCCACCTTTACCTCCAGCGGCTCTTCTTCTTCCCTGCTGTCATCAAACACCGTTCCGTCATCCAACCTGCCGATGAAATGCATCAGCACCGTATCGCCGCTCTTCACTCGTTCCATGTCTTCCCCCTCGTGCCGCGCTCTTGATCGCGGACGATTCTCAACGCCGTTCTAATAGAGGAGCCAGCCAGTCCGTCAGGGGCTCCTCTGGATTAAAGCAGGCGGACCATACCACAACCGAATGGGATACGGAAATCTTTTGGAGAAGTGCCATATCGCCCCAGCGGCGCAGCCTTGGGCATTACGCGGCGAAAGCAGTCGAAGACCAAATTTCCCTGTCAGATGTACTATCTCATTGGAAACTATAACACTCCAGCCAGGTCCCTGCACCGCCATGAATACACGACGGCATTTCCAGGAAGCGGTCCTGTATCACCTTGAAGAATTAAGGCGGGAGTTTTTTGGGGGAGGTTTGAGGGAGGATGGATGATTGACTTCAAGAGCGGTGCCTGATAATGGTTGGGTGCTCGCCTGGGAGATATTCGAAAGATGATGAACAGGTAAAGACGGAACTGAAACAACCGGTGCGATCAGGACAAGTGGCGCTGCGGTTGATTCACGGCCGGTGGTCTCGCACTGTTCAGCGTAGTGGTCGATCCCCGGCAAGCGCGGGACGGGTGCCGGCAGGTGCCCGGAAATCAAACTATTGGATTGGTGCCTGGTGTTCGGGCGGCTTGGAGGCTGAGATGAAGTTCCTTGATATGGTGCTTGTCGTGTTATTGGCGGTAGCGTTATGCGGCATCGGGTGTGAGAAGAAAACCGACGAGGTATCCCCGGTTCGACTGGATGGTCCTGGTACCGGTCCTGATTCCAGCGCTGCGGCGCCGGCAACGGGCGCAAACCAGGCGGCGGATGCGATGGTCGCGAGCATTGATGGAATGCGGATCACGAAGATGGACCTGGACCAGGAGGTGAACAACCTGATGAGCCAGTTCCGCGGACAGATTCCCGAAGATCAGTTGGAAAGGATCCGCGCCTCGGTAGCCAACCAGGCGGTGGCCAATCTTGTCAACCAGAAATTGCTGCTGAACGAAGCCAGGAATCGCGACATCACTATAGATGCAGAAGAGATTGAAGCCCGTTTCTCGGAGATCGCCAATCACTTTCCAAGTAAAGAAGCCTTCGTGGAGCGGTTGGAAATGCTTGGGATAACGGTTGACCAGTTACGCAAGGAGATCGCTCAGAAATATCTCATCGAGAAGTTGTTGGAGACGCCGAAGGCGACTATTACGGAACCAACCGAAGAGGCGGTGAAGAAGTTTTACGACGAAAACCAGCAGTCCTTCGCCCAACCCGAACAGCTACGTGCCAGCCACATCCTCTTAAAAGTCGATCCTGAAGCCGGACCGGCGGAACGTAATGAGAAGAAAGCAAAACTTGAGGATCTTCGTGCTCAGGTGCTGGATGGTGGAGATTTCGCGGCACTAGCGGGGCAGTTCTCAGATTGTCCGAGCAAGGCCAGGGGAGGCGATCTGGATTGGTTCGAACGGGGTCGCATGGTGGAACCCTTCGAGAACGCCGCCTTCTCACTGGAAATCGGAGCCGTGAGCGATGTTGTGGAAACAACCTTCGGGTATCACATCATCAAGGTGACCGATCGCAAGGCCGGCGGCATGCAGAGCCTGGACGAAGCCCGTCCCAGTATCGTCGAATACTTGAAGCAGCAGGATGGGGAAAAAGTCATCACCGATTTCATCGATGGCCTGCGCGCCAAGACTGATATCACCTACGGCGAGGGTTACGCGCCGGCGGTGGAATGAAGACCTTCACCACGGAATCAACGACAGGAGCGCGCCTGCGATTCCAGTTCTTCCTCCAATGATTTCATGTCAGGCGCCACACGGGCACCCCTGGCTTCCAATGCCGGCCTGACTGGTTCCAGTTGTTTGCCAAGAAACACGACCAGCGCTCCGCTCGGTAGCGATCCGACGAGATCCAGCAACGCTTCGACCTGTTCCTGATCAGGCGCGGCGACAAACGGTATCACCACTGCATCGGCACCGGTCAGCACCGCGGTACGGACGATCAGCGCGGGTTCCAGCCCCTCGCCGGCCGCGAATACCCGCCAACCTGCGCGGATCGAGGATCCGGCGATGACCGATAGGCCAAGATCACTCTCCTGTCCAGCCAGTCCTGCCAGTAGCAGGAGCGGTTGGGCGGCGGCCGGAAGCATGCCTCGGACAATCTCTCCCGCCAATGCAATGCCGGAACGGGAAACGTGCGTCCCGTCACCCGCTCCCGCAACGCCAAGCCGGGAAAACAGGGGCGCCAGGAGTTGCTCCCTGACCACCGGATGCCCCAGCGCCGTCACCGCACTGCTCAACGCATCCCGTACCTGTTCCGGATCGGTCTGACGCACCACCTCCAACAAGCCGGCTATGACGCGATCAAGGATTGAACCGGATTCCGCCCGGCAGGAAATCAGCAGCTCGTCGGCCGTGGGCCGGCCGCTCTCATCGAGCAGTTCCACAAGCCGGGCATCACTCATGGCTGCGATCTGCCCTATACAATATCCCGCATCAATGGCGTTTTTAAGCAATTGCAGGCGCGTCACATCCGCCTCGCTATAGAGCCGCCGATTGGTATCGGTGCGCTCCGGTGACACCACCTCGTACCGCTTCTCCCACGCCCTGATGGCGTGGGCAGTGAGCCCTGTCCGCATAGTCACAACCCGAATTGGATATTTCTGCTCCGCGTTCATGGCCCCCCCTTGCCACTCAAAACTATCATGTCGACAAATTTTCGACAAGTAATCGCCAAGCTTCACTTAGGTTTCGATATAAGCCTGAAGTGGATCAGTAAAGAGGAGAGGTTGTCTAACGAAAAGCGCCTTCGTGTGCCTTTAATGGTGTCTTTATCAGCGCCACTGGCATGGCGGGAACGGAGGAAAGATCAATCAAGCCACGCCCAGGGCGCACGTGATCAATCCGACG
>JAFGDC010000026.1 GCA_016932295.1 candidate division CSSED10-310 bacterium | reverse complement strand
GTCGGCGCGACGGGTGCTTCAGATCGCCAACGGCGTCGATGTCGGCAGGTTCAGCAACCGGGCGGCCAGTCGCATTCGGGGAGAATTCGATATCCCGCCCCGAACCCTGCTCATTGCCATGATAGCCCGTCTGATTGGCACCAAGGGGCAGGATACGCTGATCAGAGCATTCGCGGGAGTCGCCGAACGATACCCTGATGCCATGCTGATGCTGGTCGGAGATGGTCCGGCGAAGGCTCGCTATCAACACCTGGCGGCTGAACTCGGGGTGGCGGACAAGGTGCTCTTCACCGGGTATCGAACCGATGTACCCGACATACTGGCAGCGATCGATGTATTCGCCTTCACATCCCTCTTCGAAGCCATGCCCTATGCAGTCCTGGAGGCCATGGCATCAGGCACCCCCGTCGTAGCCTCGGCGATCGGCGGCATCACCGAAATCATCGATGATGGAGTGAACAGTTTCCTGGTGCCGGCCGGCGATGTCGCCGCCACCACCGACCGCTTGCTGATCCTGGCCGGCGATCTGCCATTGCGCACCGCCATGGGGGAACGAGCGCACCGGCGCATCGTCGAACATTACAACCTCGATCAGACAGTTCAACAGACCGTCGGCGTCTACACGCAGATGCTCATGGCGGGGCGCAACTCACTCCGGAAACTCATACCGCTGCTCCTCCTGGTGGGTGATGCACTGCTCGTCAACCTCGCCATCTTCTTCGGTTTTCTCCTGCGGTTCGGCGGCGAGATTCCCAGCATCAACCTACTGGAGTATACCCAGAACGCCCTTTGGATAACCGTGCTCCAGGTCGTTGTATTCAAATTTTTTAAACTCTACGAAGCAGAGCGCCGGACCTTCTTCAAGAGTCTCATCATACCTCAGGCGACAAAGGCCATCTCGCTGCTGTTTATCCTTATCATCTTCATCCGCTGGCTGGGCCAGCAGTTGTTCGATTTTCCCCGTTCCGTCACCTTGATCGCCTGGTTGATCTCCGTCGTCCTGATCACGATCTGGCACCTGATCATCGCCAGGACATTCTATCTGCCTGTTTTTTACCGCCGGGTACTCATCGCCGGACCCCGGGAACAGGCCGGCCAGTTCCAGGCCGCGGTGCGCGCCAAACCGCACCTCAACTACGAGATAATCGGCTACGTGAATGATCTGCCGGCGGAGCCACCCGGGGATGAGCCTGGCCTGCCCTACCTCGGGTCAATGAACAAAATCCCCAAGATCGTCTCTGAACACCGGGTGGATTCAGTCATCGCTATCCATCAGAACACATGGCGTTCAGCCATGATCGAGGATCTTCTCGATGCAGGGATGCACAATGTCGAGGTGAGTTTTCTCCCGGAACTCTACGATATGATGATAGGCAAGACCAATTTCCAACTCCTCGCGGATATCCCGTTGGTCACTTTCCCGCCGCGCACGAATGATGGACCAGTGGGTTGGATCAAGCGATTATTGGAAATTTCGCTCTCCCTGGTTCTTCTCGTTCTCACCTCGCCGCTGTTTATCCTGTTCGGGCTCATGCTTCGAGGTTTGGGCGTCAGTCCTTTGCTATGCAAGCAACCTCGCCTGGGCAAGCAGCAGCGGTACTTCCATCTCTATCGATTCAACCTCGATCACCCTGCTCTTACCAACAGGTCCCCGGCGGGAATCATCAGGCTGTTGCTGCACGGTCTTACCCGCTATCGGCTGGATGGACTACCGCAACTCTTGAACATCCTCAACGGCACCATGAGTTTCATCGGACCGCAGGCGGAAAAGCCGGAACTGGCGACGACCTACATGACCCGCGACAGCGCCTACCGCCAGCGATTCAGGGTCAAACCCGGCGTCATCGGATTGGCCCAGGTCAACAATGCCTATGATACCGGAGACAGGATCACGCTCATGTATGATTTGATGTACATCTACAACAATTCCATTTTCCGTGATCTCATGATTCTCCGGGATTCCTTGCGCCGTGTCATGCGGGTGCCGCGATTCTGAGGTTGTCCCCCCAGACCGGAGTTCACCACTCGGGTGATGCCGACTGCAATCGACGCACCGGCCGGTGCCATCATTCAATGGTCTGCGCGCCATCATCGGGGGTCGTACCCGGAATCCTGTAATCTTCGCCACGAAGCATTGGTATTCAAAGTCCTGCAAGGGGAGTCGTGCGTGGATCGACTACTATTCGCTCTACTCGATTGTTATCCAACGCATCACGCGCTAACCGGCAAATCCTGTAGACGACGAAAGCCATCGCTGTATCTGCGGGATTCTGAATCCGACCGGATCGATCGATGTCCTATCGCAAATCGCATAAGTGTCATGATCGGGTTCCACCAGGCGGTACGCGGTAGCGGCGCAACGAGAGCAGTCGCACGAAGTACGACGGGCGGAGGGAAAAACGGCAACCAGGGACAGGTAGCCCGACCCGGTATGACAATAGCGCCCCAAGATTCGCGCAACATATTGATAAACATGGGTTTTTGCCGGATCAGCCGGGCATGGTTCGCCTTCCGCGTGGGCCCTCCCCCGCCGGCCGGCAGGGCGCCGGCCATGCGCCGGGCGGCCCGCCTTGCAGGCACACGAGAGTCGCGGGATGCGCCCGGTGCGCGCACCGGATCTTGGGCGCCTGCCTTCCGGGATACGGGCTGTCCCGGACGGCTCGCCCCCAGCCTTCCGCCAGGACGGCAGTCATTCGAATGACGAGCCCTTGCATTGCATGTTCCATGCCATTGTTGTAAAAACGATAAAGCCATATATTTCAAGGACATGTGACACTTTGTTCGCATAATGCAGCGCCGGTTGTCAACCGTGGTGTAACGCAAACTTGACATCATCTGCCTGGCTCGCGCCCCCGGCCCTGATCGAAGAAAGCGAGGGACGGTACGAGAACAGCCCCAGCGCAACAGGTGTCACGCCTCGACAGTAACTTTCATTGAAATCTTTAGAAAGGCTAGGCCTCGCACTACAATCCAGGCATCATCATCCAGCTCCGCGAACCTGCCTCCATCCTTGCCCGAATCCACAAATGATCCTGCGCGATGGTGCTCATGTCGATTGGGTACGGGTTTGTCGGGCCCGTGGTCCGTATCTGGTTCACACTGGTCCGCCCCCTACCACCGGACTTTCTGATCCTCTATTCCACTGTCTGTAGCCGATACCGTCTGGTTCCCAGTCCAAGCCGCTCCGCATGGGCGAGCTGGGCTGTCCAGTCGATATCCGGCCTCATGCCGCGTAACTTGTCACCGCCCGGCTCGAATCCCGATCGCAGTTCGGTATCGTGGATTCCCGGCATGCCATTGACCGCATCCACGGCGGCCTGATCGCACGCCACCGGATCCATCGAGGCGAAGACGCCGATATCGGGCACAATGGCTCGATCGCTGCAAGGGAAACAGTCACAGTCCGGCGTCACATCCAGAACGAATGTGATAAACAGTGTCCGCTCGCTCTTGCCGGTCATCACCCCCGCCGCCACCTCCGCCATCTTTTCCTGCATCACCTCCGGCCGCTCGTTCCAGAGAATATGCAAGGCGCCGTACTCACAATGGGTGATACATTCAGCGCAACCGCTGCATTTCGCCAGATCGAAATGCGCCACGCCGTCCACCACCGTCACGGCTTCCTCCGGACACACATCGGCGCAGACACCGCATCCCACGCAGCGCTTTTCGTTGAATTCCGGTTTCACCGAGGCATGCATCCTCTGCTTGCAGGACCTCGAGGACAGACCCATCGAAAGGTTCTTGATCGCGCCGCCGAAACCTGCCACCAGGTGCCCCTTGAGGTGACTGATCACAATCATGGCGTCAGCCGCCTGGGTGGCGCCGGCGATCTCTACCTGGCGGAAATGAACTGCTCGTTCATCAAGGGGTACGGTTACCACATTCTCCGATTTCAATCCATCGGCGATCATGATCGGCGCCAGGACGGTCGCATAGGTGAATCCATGCTGCACCGCCTGGTGGAGATAACGGGCGCCGTCCCGGCGAGCGCTCCTGTAAAGGGTGGCGGTATCTGTCAGGAACGGCACCGCACCACGGGCCAACACCTTCTCCACCACCGCCCTGATGAAAACCGGACGAATGAAGGTCGTGCAACCACGCTCTCCGAAGTGACACTTGATAGCCACCAGACTGTCCTTGCTGACAAAATCCAATCCAACCGCATCGATCAGATCCGGAAGCCGCTGCAGCAGTCCCCGCATCCGCACGGCCCTTGTAGAGGCAAAACAAACCGTCGCTTCCTTCACTTTAACCTCCTTCGCTGATGGTGCCGGTATCCTTTCCTTCTACATGTTCATGGTATTCCGTTCAATGGGTGCATTGAATCCGCCGACGACCAGCGCCGCCGAAGCACCCCGATCGTCATGCCGCGATTCCCTACCTGGAACGCCCGTGGATCAGGCAGGGTATGCTCCCGAATAATTGGATTCACGGTCTCTGGGGAGCCCCCATGAACTGAAATGACCGGAATCCATCTTCCACCGGTCGAGCCGGAATCACAAGGACAACCGTCGATCGAGCGCAGCGGGTGAAGCAGCCGTCCGGCTCGGCACGGTGCAGCTCGATAGTGCCTTTAAAATCCAGCGAGGACGATGTCTGCGGCGCGTTGCCCGGCCATCCGGATGGATGGTGGATCCGCTGATAATCCGGGCTTTGCAAAACCGGGGCCAGGTAAGTAATCTGATCATACTGTGTGAGCCAGGATACGAGAGGCGCATGACCGAGGCGACGCGAGCATTTGACCCAGGTCCCACCAAGCGCTGCGGCGCGGGGAGACGACCTGAATGCCGCCGGAGTCGTGGCGAGATCGCAGTGGATGCGGTTCGGTCACGCAACTCCGGGTGAGCGGCCGGGTAGAGAAAAGAGAGACCCCATGGACGAAGCACTGACGAGAAGACGCCCGTGGACGCGGCAAAAAACGGTGATCGGCATGATCCACCTCCTGCCGTTGCCGGGCAGTCCGCGTTATGACGGCGATTTCGAGCGGGTTACGGAACGGGCGCGGCTGGATCTGAGGAATCTGGGGGCTGGAGGAATCCACGGCGTCATCGTGGAGAATTACGGTGATGCGCCATTTTACCCGGAAGCCGTGCCGGCGATCACCGTCGCCGCCATGAGTCACCTTGCCACCGTGTTGCGCCGGGAGGCGGGAGCATTACCCATGGGCATCAATGTGCTGCGTAACGACGCCGCCGCCGCCCTGGCCGTCGCCGCCGCCTGCGGCGCCGCCTTCGTCCGGATCAATGTCCACTGCGGCGCTATGCTCACCGACCAGGGAATCATCTCAGGCCGGGCTCATGACACGCTGCGACTCAGGGAGACCTGGTGTCCGGGCGTGGCGATCGCCGCCGATGTCCATGTCAAGCATGCGGTGCCGCTGGCCCCGTGGGACCTTACAGCCGCAGCCGCCGACACCTGGCACCGCGGCCTGGCGGATGCGCTCATCATCACCGGCACCGGCACCGGTCGACCGGTTGACAAAGGCGCCCTGGCGGCTGTCAGACAAGCGCTTCCGGAAGCGTTCCTCATCGCCGGCAGCGGCGTGGACGCGGAATCCATAACGGGCATTCTCACCCATTGTGATGCCGTCATCGCCGGAACGGCGCTGAAGATGGACGGTCGAACAACCGGTCCGGTCGATACCGGTCGGGTCCGCCGGCTGATAACCATCATGGAGGAAACGTATGGGCACGACACACCTTGAAATACCCGCCGGCCCCTACAAACTGCTGGTCGAATTGAGTGAAACGGGCATCGCCTCCCTGCTCATCGAGAGCCCCGATTACCCGGGAGTCAGGTCAGACGCGGATTCCAGCCCTGTTGACACGGGCCTGGCGGAACGGGTACGCGCGCAGCTTATTGAGTATTTCGCCGGCACCAGAAAGGTGTTTGACCTGCCCCTGGATCTGCAGGGCACCGAGTTCCGGCGGCGGGTATGGCGGAAGCTGTGTGCTGTACCCTATGGCGTCACGATAACCTATGGCGCTCTGGCGGCGCGCGCCGGGAATCCCGGGGCAGCCAGGGCGGTGGGCAGCGCCATGGCCACCAATCCCGTCCCTATTATCGTCCCCTGCCATCGCGTCGTGGCCGCCGGCGGGCGACTGGGGGGATACACGGGTGGACTGGACATCAAGCGTTACCTGCTCCGCCTGGAAGGATTGGACGTATGAAGAAGGTGAGTGGTACGGCAATGATAACCGAAAACAGGATCGCGGGACCCGCCACAGCGTTCACGTCACTGTTCTTGATCCTCGTCTGCCATAGCGCCGGGGCATACTTCGAATGCCCCTATCGAGGCCCGGCGGAAGAGGAGCAACTGGTCATCGACATCGAACATTACCGTCTCGATCTTCATGTGGACATGAACAACCTCACCCTCGCGGGAGAGGTGGAAATGTCCTGCGTGAGCAAGCAGAACGACCTGGTTATGGTGCCCATCGACCTGGTGGAGTTGCAGGTGGACGAGGTGCTGGTCAACGGCAACGCGGCGGTCTACCAATACGATATGCAGGAGATTGCCGTCACCCTTGACCATTCCTATGATGCGGGTGAACCGTTCACCCTGACGGTGGGCTACCACGGCGGGCCGGAGGAAGGTCTGGAATGGAAGCGGGGTACCGCCTACAACGCCATGGTGGAAGCATCCAGATGGTTCCCCTGCTACCATGAACCGCTGGTGAAATCCACCGCCGAGATCCGGGTGACCGTCCCGACGGGCTACAAGGCGGCCTGCAACGGCCTTCTGGAGGAGACCATTGAGGGGGAAAACGAAATCACCTATATCTGGCGCGAATATCATCCAATGGCCAGCTACCTGTTCACGGTCAATATCGACCAGTATGTCACCTTCAGCAACGACTACCATGGCATGGAACTGGTGTATTTCGTGTTTCCGGACGATCTGGCGGCCGCCCAGGCTGATTTTCAAAACGATACGGCCATCATGGCCATGTACGAGGACTGGTTCGGATTGTATCCCTTCGATAAGTATGGCTGCGCCGAAGTGCGGATCCTGGGCGCCATGGAAAACCAGGACATGGTGTCGTACGGCAAGGCGCTCATCAAGGGCGACCGACGGTACGAGACCACCTTTGCCCACGAAATGTCCCACATGTGGTGGGGTGATTCCGTCACCCTCGCCGACTGCGCTGATGTCTGGCTCAATGAAGGGTTCGCCTCTTACTGCGAGGTGCTCTGGCTCGAGTATTTCTACGGTGCGGAGGATGCCGCCGCCCACCTGGCCCATTTCGCCGAACTGTACTTCGGCGAAGACGCCCTGCCGGACGGCCGGTTCCCCATCTACGATCCGCCGCCGGAACAGGTCTGGAGCTATACTGTATACAAGAAGGGCGCGTGGGTGTTGCACATGCTGCGCGACGTAGTGGGAGAGACGGTCTTCCGGGACATTCTGTCCACCTATTACCAGCGCCACGTCTACGGCAACGCCGTGATCGCCGATTTCCAGGCAGTCTGCGAGGAAATCCACGGCGCGGACCTGGACTGGTTCTTCTCCGAATGGATCTATGCGGCCGGTTTTCCCGTCTATGCCTGGGACTGGCGATCATCACCCGGCAGGGACGGGAATGCCGTGCTGATCGCCGTCGACCAGGTCCAGGATGCATCCGCGCCGATCTTCCGGATGCCCCTCTCTTTCGAATTGAAGAA
Organism: candidate division CSSED10-310 bacterium; assembly: GCA_016932295.1. The sequence continues at coordinate 6,621 of JAFGDC010000026.1, read as the reverse complement.
TGGTGAGCAGGAGCAGCGCGTCACCGCCACCGTCGATGCCAGATTTCACACCATCCGCGTGGAAACCGACTGGGAACCGGAGGAGGTGGTGTTCGATCCCGACGGGTGGATACTGTATCAGGAGGGTGAAATGACCCGGCCCGGACCGCCTGTGCTCATGGCCGGCACGTGGAACAGCAGGATCGGCGCTTCTGAAGGGGGCCTGCTGACGCTGCTGGCCTTCTGTCCGGACACACCCTACGGACCGGCCGGCCTGGAATTGATGCTCGGGGATGACCCTACCGGCCTGTTCCTCGGGGATGACGGTGAACACGGGGATTTCGACGCCGGTGATGGTATCTTCGGTTTGGTGCTTGATTTCCCCCCGGGTGTGCTGTCTGATGCAGCAGGAACCTGGCCTATAGGAATACAGAGCAGCGATGGATTCGGCTTTTCACGGGCAGCCTGGCCGGCGCTCGAAGTGCAGTGACCGGTTCGGCGGCATGGTGCTGCTCCTTCACAAGGGACATCCTGATAACCGCGAAGCGTTCCCCATCGGCGAAGACCGCCGGCTGTCCGGTCTGAACAACACCAGAGAGTTCCCGGCATGCAATCGGTTTCACCATCCAATCCAACTGACACGATGATGCGGACCCGCCGACGCTGGATCGAGGCAGGTCTCCTGCTGCTCGCCGTGCTGCTCTTCCTGCCGCTGCTGCCGGCACCTTTCGATACGGACGACCTGGACATCATCTTCTGGGAACCGGTGATCCCCTACAGCGATTTCACCGGGAGGATACTTCCCTTCGCAGTCCACCAGACATTGGGCCGGCTGACCCTGCAGGCATGGTGCTTCCGCCTGGTGAACATATTCCTGCACTGGCTCAACGCGGTCCTCCTGGGGCGGCTTCTCGACCGCCTGCTGTCAAACCGCCGAGCGGGATGGATGGCGGCCGTCTTCTTCATCTCATGGCCCTTCGTCCGGGGCGTGATATGGCGCACCTCGAATTTCTCGGCTGTCGCGGTGACCACCTTCATCCTGCTGCTCGTGATCTCACTGCTGGAAGCCGTGCGCCACCCACGGCCGCACTTCTCGATAATGCCGTACGTCCTGGTGATCCTCGCCGTGGCGACGCGGGAAGACGCCTGGACCATACTTCCGGTGATCCTCTTCATTCTCCATCGCGCTCCGGGTGAAGCCGGATCGCGCGCACGGAAAGCCGCGATGGTGATCCATTCGGTGGTGTGCATCACGATGATATGCCTGGTCCTGGCCGGCGGACGACTCCTGTTCGGGACCGAGCATCTCGTTTATGCGTCGCATGTCAGCGCACTCCTGGGTTCACCCAGCATCCTGCTGACCAAGTTCTGGCTTCTCTTCAGGGCGGCGCTGCTGCCAGCCGGCTTGTTGTTCGGCGCGCTTCGGCTGCTTCCGGCAGCACCCGGCGACGACGGGCGCTCGGCGATTCCAGGACGGCGGGTGGCGAATCTGTGTCTTGGAGTGCTGCCGCTCTTCCTTGTGCCCGTACTGTTCGCGTCGATCTCCAATCATGAACTGCCTGCCGTCACCTATAGGATGTATACTGCATCGACGGTGATCGCCCTCCTGGTCGGGTTGACCGCCGAACGCCTGAGTCTCAACATCCAACGCCGCCATGACCTGGTTCCCGGCCTGTTGGCGGTGGCTGGTTTTCTCCTGCGACCAAGTGAGGGCATCTCGACCGTGATACTGGCAATCATCGCGCTGCTGTACCTGACGGCCAGGCTTACCGGGCAGCGCGTCGGAACGAGCTGCGCCATGAGGGCCGGCGCCTTTTGGATGCTGGTGCACGTTGGAGTGGCGCTGGCCGATTCAAGCTCCCTGGATGTATCGAACGCGGTTTCCATCGGATTTATCGCCGGATTGTCAATCTGCTTCCTGCTAATCCTGGCAGTCCTCCTGTCGCCATCGCAGCGCCGGCCGCCGGATCGAATCGTCCAGCTTGGATTAGTCGCCTTGTGGATCGTCGGGAACCTGCAACCGGTCATTTTCGATGCGCACAGCCTGGCGCACGGCGGACGGTACCGCAATCTGCCGCTGACCTGGAGGAATTTCCTCGATGCCCATGCCGACGGGTTACCGGCTGACCGGCTTGTGGTCATCTCGCTGCACTACGAGACCAAGACTCAGCCGGTGGTGGCATTTAATGGATTGATGCAGTCATACCTGCTGGAAAAGCATGGGAGGCGGACTATCTTCATGATCCGGCAGGACGATGCGGCTGAGGATGCGCCATGGCGCCGGCATCAGGACTTGCGGATTCACTGTTCCCCTGGAGGTCTCGATCTCGTGGAAGCGGGAGCACCGGCGACGGACCGGGGACGGTCGGAGCCGGTATGGGCCGGAGGTGCCAGTCACATTGTTCCCTGAGTCGGAACCATTGATCTTTGGTTTCGATATAAACCTGAGGTGAATCAGTAGAGAGGAGAGGTTGTCTGACGAAAAGCGCCTTCTTGTGCCTTTAGTGGTGTCTTTATCAGCGCCACTGGTATGGCGGAGGCGGAGCAAGGACTGATCAGGCCATGCCCGTGTCGTGTTTGGTCAGTCCAGTGAGTTGCCCCGGCACACCAAGATTGTCAGTTCACTCTTGCATGCAGTCACCACCTCCCGTTTGCTCACCGCGTCTTGCCATGTTCGAGTAACGCCTGCAGTGCATCCTGTGTCTTCGTGACTGGCTGTGGAAGATTGAAAACCAACGTATCACGACGAACATTACAAGATTCCGGGTACGACCCCATTGGAACGCGACCCCATCGAAACGAGAGTCCCGCCTGGTTCCTGTAGCAGATTGTGAGCCATGCGCAATTCGTCTGTTTTCACAAAGCGCCACGATGTCTTTCAAACTGATCCCAGCACTACCTCCGGCAGACAGAATCCGAGCCGGAATCCTTATGTCGAAACGAAAGCCATCGATGCGCAGGGGTTGTCATTATAATAACGGTTTATGAGATATTTCCTGAAAACCGCACTTCAACGCAGGTGGAAATTTCATCATTCAGACGTTCCGGATGGCGATTGCCGCATTGTTCACAGAATGTTCATGCGGGTTGCCATCTCGCTGGTTTCAGAATTATTCATCCGTCCGGAGCTGTTGGACAGTATTGACACGCATTCCCTGAGGCTGCCAGGCCCCTGTGGCGATCTGTCATTTTCGTTTCGCGGCCCGCCTCCGTGCAGGCAATTCCGCTGTTCCCCTCGTGTGAACCTGGGATTTGAATGAACAGAATAGACGCGGACCGGTTGGTTATCGCACCGGAATGAGCCAGATTCGATGACTGGCTGCTTCAATCCGCCATGAATCCCTGCCTCACAGAGGCAGCTAATCATGTTTCAGGTGACAACAACCGTGACACCCACCTCCCCCGGCGTCCCCGGCGGCGGCGGACCCGGGGTACCCATCGTCACCATGAATGACACTCGTCTACTATTACTTCTTTTTTATCCTCACCACTTCCAGCGAATGGTCAATGGACTCGATGGCACCGTTGAGTCTGGTTATGCGGATGAGGGTATAGGCATAGCATTTTCCTGAAATGTGGTTCTTTGTGCTGTGGGAGGCTACGATCAGCGGAGCCGAGATTATTTCGTTTTCTCCATTCCACCAGATGCCGTAGTCGTGTTTGTGGCCGAACAGGAGTAATTCGCAGTTGCCCGATACTGCTGCTTTGAACCGCGTATCCCCTTCCAGAGCCATCGTCCATTCGTGTATGAAAGGATGGTGATGGAGAAAGACTATCCGGGTTTTCCCTACAAACTTTTTAAGCTCAGATGACAGCGCGGTGGCGAGATTATCACTTATGTAACCCCGTGCTGTCAGTTCATGGTCCATGGGATCACCTGAATCGACACCGAAGAAAACGGTTTCGTCGTGTTCGAAAACGCCAAGGCCCTCTACTCCGACCGGATAATGATCGGACTCGAGCCAGTGTCCGAGCTGTCGACCCCAACCCATCGGTGAACCCAAGTACTCCAACCAATTTTTCCAGGCATCATGTCGAAATTCAGCGGCAATGCCCTTCCACGCGTAGTCATGGTTTCCGGGAACTGCCAGGATGGGATTGGTTATTGCCAGGGTATCAAGGAGTTCCCTGGTATCTTTGAACTGACCTTCAGAAGCGGAATCCGTGAGATCACCTGTTATCAAAACCGGCACACCGGGGTGGCGCTCAGCAATATGATTGATTATCTTTTTCAGCTTGAAGATGACCTTCTTGCTGCTCCCTACGTGCAAATCGCTGAGATGGATGATTTCCTGCATGTTTTCCTCCTGTAAACTGTGGTTAATGGTAAGATGGTCGCTGGCGCCGGCAACCTTTCCAGATTTCCTGCGGCAGCACGATGTCCTTCAACAATGGTACATTGGCTATGCGTTCACCGGTATTGAGATTGATCCCATAATCGGCATAGGCCTTATATGCCAGTTGACTGCAGTAGAAAGCGTGCTCGGTATCGCAATTCGGGAAGATGATATTGTACGGCTTCCGCTCCGCAGCCTGCGTCAGGCAATACGCAGCGACGCGCTTTCGGATGGCGGTCGTTTCCTCTTCGCTGAATCCTCTGCCGGCCAGCGGATAGGCGACGCCCACCAGGCAATCGTGAATGCGACGATCCTCGTACATACTTTCCGAATCCCACTTGGCGCCCGGTATCTCGAAACTGATCACGTAACCGCGCGCGCCGGCCTCCACGCACCGTCCTCCAGGTCCAACGTAGATGACGATATGATCCACCTCGCCGGGGATGAGTCTGCCCAGAAACCGCCATAGATAACCCCGCAGCCCTCGCCGGTTACCATCACGCGTGCAGATGAGATCGCCTGAGTGGAGTGTCAATCCGTTCAACTGAAACGTATGCGCCATACTCAAATCCTCTTCGCAGAGCGTCGATATTCATGTCTCAGAGAACAAGGAGACACGAATAACGCGCTGAAAGTTGAGATTGTAAACGGTTGCTAAGCATCTGCAATAAAGCAGGAGTTGTCAAGTCGATATGGGCTCCCATGATCACCCAATACGTTGCACTGGACTCCCTGTCGGGGCACTTACCGCTCAGCGGCGCAACTGTGTGCAGCCCGTTTGTGTATGGACGGCATAGTCGTAAACGTCTTGCTTCGAGTGCCGGCTGTATTTAGGTGAATAGTGCTGGCTTGAAGAATCCCATGAATTTGATGCCCTGTTCCTCAAAACAACACGCCGCTGTCTTCAGACGCTTGGTTTGAGCCAAGACATGCGTCAGACAGGCATGGATGCCGTCCTGACCAATCATGTATCATTGGTGGCGGGCCGCTGCTGATGGTGGGTGTTCGGCGAGCATGTGCAGGGTCACGAGAGTTCTTGTGGAGGAGGGTGTCGGGAATGCGGTATGTGGATTTCAGGGATTCGATCTGCCGTGAGCTTCGGCGCAACCGGCGGGGATTAACGTGGGCGGAACTCAGGGATCGATTGGATTTACCGTATAAGAGCCCATGCTCGGAGTGGGTTGCCCGGATGGAGAAAGAGAACGGACTGACACGAACGCCGGGAGCGAAGCGGGCGTACCTGTGGAAACTGGAACCCCGGTCGAAGGTCAGCGAGGACGATGAGTAAGCCCGTGCCGTCGTGTGGGATGATTCAGTTCCAATGGTGATGATCCAGCCCTTCCCCCAATCCCGGAGGGATTGAAGATTACCAGCCCGGGGTGAGCCCGGCATCCCCGGCGGCGGCGAACCAGGGGAACCCGTCGTCACCATGATTTCTGAAGGGATTCACCATGACCGGAAAGAGAGTATTTGCCATTCCGGCGGACTGGTTGTAATCAGCATCTCCCTTTTTGAAAAACAACCATAAAGAAAAGAAGTGAAGCCTTTTGGGTAGGTAGTGTTTGCACCGAGTGCCCGTCATCCTTGTCTGAAGCGTCTTCAATTGGTATCTGCAACCTCCTTCGGTTACTATAGAACATTGATAATCAACACTTCACGACGAAGATTACAAGATTCCGGGTACGACCCCGAGTGAGTTCGACCCCGAGTGAGTTCCTTTTTTTTCAGTGAACAGCCTGATGAGCATGCCGTACCCTCAAATCAGGTCCCGAAGAGCAGGATCGTTGACCCCATGGCGATGAGGCGGGCGATTTGAGGGGAGCGGGAAAGATTGACGGGCAGCGGCCCATATGGTACTCATTGATCAGACACTTGCAACTATACATGCATAAACTATTACGCAAGCTTTGTTGGTGGAAAAAGTACCGCGGGTGTCTTTTCGAGTTGGATGGTATGCTCCCTGAGGGATTACTGTGAGGATGTATCATGATAAAGGAAGGTATAGGATTTCAATCGATCGTGAAAAGATCGATACCCGGGACGGTCATCACGAGTCCTCAGATAACAGAGGTCCGTTACTTCGCACAGATGGTATCGAGACGATCGAGCGCACTTTTTCCTGGACCCAAACCCGGCAACCGGGCCATTGACCGCCGGCCGCACAAATGGCAGCCTTACGGTTCGGCGTGGTTGGCAGCCTCTTTCCATTATACCTGCATTGAATCGAGGAGATTGACATGAGAAAGCTGACGCGTATCTGTCTTGTGGTCTGCTTGATCTGGCTCTGTGGGATGAACGATGCGCC
>JAFGDC010000256.1 GCA_016932295.1 candidate division CSSED10-310 bacterium | reverse complement strand
GTCGGCATCGATGCTCATCTGCTTGCCTGGCAACGCGTCCAGGGTGAACCTGGCGGACACCTCCGCGACCCGCTCGCTGCCCTTGGCGATGACAATGAACTGGACCAGCGTGATGATCAGGAAGATGACCGCGCCAACCACGTAATTGCCCCTTACCACGAACTGCCCGAATGCCTTGATCACCTCGCCGGCATAGCCCTGCAGCAGAATCAGACGAGTGGAGGAAATGTTCAGGGCGAGGCGCAGCAGGGTGGTGATCAGCAGCACCGTGGGAAAAACCGCGAACCGCACGGCGGATGAAATGTACATGGTCACCAGGAGGATGGTCACGGCGATGGTGATGTTGAGAGTCAACAGCACATCCAGGAGAAATGACGGCATGGGAATGATCATCATGCCGACGATCATCATGACCAGCGCCGCCAGCGCGATGTCGCCGTACCTCGATAACATCCTGGTTGTGAGATCTTCTATTGCCGTTTTCATGTTGAATCGCAATCAGCATACACCAAAGCGACATCCATTGCACGCTATTTGTCACCTTTATTTACAGAATTTCTTCGTCACGCCGGACTACGGGTCAAAGACGGAACCACGGGCTCGACAGGCCCGCATCGAACCTCATTACCAGGCGCTCGTGGCGCCGCAATGGGAGTGCGGAGCGCCAGTCGCCCACCACCGCCCTATCGATCGAGCCCCAGGTGTTCGCGCAGGAAGAGGTTCCCCCACTTGTTGGTCACGAGATCCTGTTGCCAGTATACGCGATCGTTGTCCGGATCGCCGTAACGCTCAGCCAGCACCCGCCAGGTGATGTTCCCAAGCAGACGGAACGGTTCCGGCGGCGTAGCGGCAGCCCGTGCCGCCATCGCCGCGAACCCTTCCTCCGCCAGCGATCCCAGTCGCAGAAACGGCAATAATTCAGGCGGCGGCGCATGATCGCAGCCGCCGCCGTAATACACGGTCAAATCCGGCTGCACCTCGAGGGAAAGGAAATCGCAGATACCTGGAACCGCCGGCTGGCCACCCAGCGCATCATCTTCGAGGATCAACCGCCGGTGTTCACTTTCCGCCATGAAATGACCGGCCGGACCCGACCGGTTCGCAAGATCGGCCTGCCGCGGACGAATTGCGTCATCGGCGCCGCGCCCCAACCAGCCGCATATGAACCAACCCACCCGCAGACCGTTTCCCGCCAGGTCCATGATCGTCTGCCTGATCCCGGCGATATCAGTTGCGTTCCCGCAGTGCAGGACGATCCCCGAATAGCAGGAAAGTCCATGCCGGCGGGCCTGGACAAGCGTCTTCACCAGGTCGTCGTACGCGCCGTGGCGACCGGCGAATGCATCGTGCCCGGCCCCTATGCCGTAAAAGGTGAGCTGCAATTCACTGACGCCGGCGGCTTTCAACCGCTCCCACTGGGCATCGTTCATCCTGGCCGGGCCGAACCCGTTCGTCGGCAGAAAATACCCCTCGGGCAATAAACCCAGTTCCGCCTGGTATTCCATGAGTGAAAGGAAGTCCGGATGCAGTGTCGGCTCGTCGAAATAGTGCACCATCACCATCGGATACGAATCCTTCAGCTCCGCCGCCCGTTCCAGCACCAGCCGTATCCGCTCCACCGGCATCATGCGGTAGTGGTCGCCGCCGTGGTAATAGCAATGGCGGCATCGGTTCACACACGGCATGCCGTGGATCTTGATATAGATACCCGATGGTTGAACATCGTAATTATTGGTCATCGTCGCTCCCTGTTCTGAAGCGTCCCCGGTTCGACGGGGCTATCCCCGATGGGGAAAACCGTGGACCGCAACCCTAGGGTGAATGGTACTCTGCAGCGGATATTCTCCACATCGAGAAAACGCGATTCCGGATCTTCAGTGAGTATGGTAACGCCCTGGAATCGTTCTGTCAGCCCATGGAGCCCGATAATCACCGTGCCCGCATCCACCGCCACGGAAGTATCGACCGGACCGTGCACTATCGAACCGGCGCGTACCGTTCACCCTCGTCCGACATCATTGCCGGTGACGAAAACCCGTTGCCGCACCACTCCCCCAAGCCGGTCCGCCATCGGTGACGAGCCGCAGGATCGACATCAAGATTATCTGTGAGGGCGCATGCCCTTTCAAGTTTACCCTGCAGGGAAAAAAGATACGGAACAGATTCGGGATATAAACGGGTGGTATGCGTAACGCATCCAGTCAAGTGTATGCTTCGCATGGTTTGTTCTGCAGTTGACGATCACCCGGCCGCCAATTCTGGCGGACCGGGTTCCCCCTATTTGTCCCCTTTCGCCGCGAGCCGGTACTCCATGTAGCTGTCCCGCTCCTCGCCTTCCACGATGCCCCCGTATTTTTTCATGGACATCAGGTGCCAGAACACCTGCCGGGTGGGCATCTGGACCGTTGCCGCCAGTTCCGGGACGGTCTTCGGGCCATCCGCCAGCGCCTCGCGCAGGCGTTTCTTGATGGCGGCGTGCTCCCGACTAAGTTCCACGGGCTCCTTGGGTACGGCACCCAGCCGCTCCCGCAACAGCCGGCTCGTCAACTTTTTCTTTCCACTGTCATCCTTCGCCATCACAGCTCCCCCATCACGGCAGCGATGCGATGGCAGCCACCATCGCATCGAATTGATCCAGTCGCCAGCCGGCCACCTGCAGGGCTTCATGCGGGCAGACCGCAACACAGGCACCGCAGCCGTGACACAGGGCGCGATTGATCTCCGCGATCTTCGCCGGAGCGCCGCCTGTCACCCTCTCCACGATGGTGATCGCCTGCATGGCACTGCATTCCGTCACGCAGACCGCGCCGCAATCCTCACCGCCGGTACACAACGCCGGGTTCACCACCGCGACGAAAGGATCCATTTCGATATACCCCTTGACCAGCAGGCCGGAAGCCTTCACCGCCGCCGCTGCGGCCGCCGCGGTGCTTTCCGTGATGTCCATCGGTGCCTGGCAGGTTCCAGCCACCATCACACCGCCCACCGCCAATTCCACCGGCCGCAGCTTCGGATGCACTTCCTGCAGGAATCCGTCGGCGCTGCGCGGGAGTTTCATCATCTCCACCAGATCCCCGATGTCGCGGGGCACAAATCCCGTGGCCAGCACCACCAGGTCAGCGCTGATCTCCAGTTCCTCGCCGAAGGTGAGGATGTCCTTCACCTTCACCGTCACCGCGGCGTCGCCGCCCGGCACCTCAACGACGGGCGGACAGTCACCGTCCCAGCGAAAGAAGGTAACGCCGAGTTCCGAGGATTTTTCGTAGTATTCCTCGTGATTGCGCCCATAGGTCCTGATATCCTGGTAAAGATCATACACCCTGATGCTTGGGAACCTGGTCTTGATGTCGCGGGCGGCTTTGAGGGTTGTGGTGCAACAGACCCGTGAGCAATAGTCGTTCACCCTGCCATCCGGCCCCGCGGGGTCCCTTCCCTCCACCTGGCGACTGCCCACACAGTGGATGAGGCACACACTCCTGACCGGTCTGCCGGCGATTTCCAGCCGGCCGCCGGTGGGGCCTTCCTTGTCCAGCATTCGCATGAGTTGCGGCGAGGTGATGATCCGGGATGATTTGCCGAAACCATATTCACCCTGCGCCGGTTGATAATGATCGTATCCGGTTGCGATGACGATGGCCCCGGCGCTCAAGGTCATCTCCTCCGGTCGCTGCTCAAGGTCGATTCCCCGGCCGCCGGTCAACACCTTGCAGGCGCCGCACCTGGTACAGGTCTTCCAGTCTATTGCCGGCAGCTTCGGGTAGCACTCCGGATAAGGCATATACAATGCTTTTCGTGTATCCAGGAAGCGGTTGAACTCGTTCGCCGCCCGTTCGGGACACACCGCCATCGCCGCATACGCTTTGCCGGGATCGAATTCATCGGTGATACCACGGGGTTCCAACCTGACCTTCACCTGAAAATTGCCTATGCAGCCTGAAATGTTCTCGATATGGGCGTTCGTGAAAATCTCCACCGCCGGGTCGACGGTCACCTTCTCCAATAACCCGTGCAGCAGCCGGCGAGCCGACTCATCGGTGGGATAGAGGGTGTCCATCTGCGCCATTCGGCCACCGAGGAACGGCGAGCGCTCCAGGAGCGTGACGGCGATGCCGCGACCGGCCAGTTCCCTGGCCACCCGCAAGCCGCTCACACCCCCGCCGATTACCGCCACGCGCTTGACGGCATCCACCCTGATGGGCGCCAGCTCCTCCAGCAACCGCGCCTTGGCCACCGCCGCCGCCACCAGGCTCACCGCCTTGCGGGTGGCGCCGGCCGGATCGGACTTACTGCACCAGCTCACTTGCTCGCGAATATTGGCATGCTCATAGAGATAGGGGTTCAGGCCTGCCCGTTCCAGCGTGCCCCTGAAGGTCAATTCATGC
>JAFGDC010000255.1 GCA_016932295.1 candidate division CSSED10-310 bacterium | reverse complement strand
GGAACATGGTCACCTGCACGCCGCCTAATACTATTTTTGCCTGCGGGCAGAGTTTTCTGGCCGCCGTCGCCACGGCATGACACCGTTCCAGATTGGCGCAGAACGTCTGCATGCCGATGACGTCGGGCTGCAACTCACTCAGCCTGGCGCGGATGGCCTCCATGCTCAGACCGGATGCCTCGGCATCGATGACCGTTACCGCATACCCGGCCCGTTCGGCGCAGGCGGCGATAGAGGCCAGTCCCATGGAAGGATAGATGGCGCCGGCTTCCTGGAATGAGCCGTAACGTTCCTCCATGGTGCTGGGAGGCACAATGAGCAGCACTTTCATGTGATCCCGTTCCCTTGGCGTGTCAGCTAGTACCGTTTTCCCCGGAGGTACGACCAGAAGCCGTGCAGGATCCCGAGGTCGACAGATAGTATATCAAGGGGCAGGAAAAGACAACTTTTCACCATGAACCCTGTGCCCCGGCACATCCGCAGGAACCGCAGGAACGGCAGGTTCGCCAGGCATACTCCACCCCCCAGCAGGCCGGCCGCGGCGGGTAGCAGGCCGGGGCGGCAGATGCCGGCGACCGCGAGCAGTGGACTGAGAACAAGGGACAGGATAACGCTGGAGGTGAAATGGATCGGCACCGATGTTTGCCGCAGGCGGCCAGGACCGATGCCGGGCGAGGTCCGAAGCACGTGTCTTACCAGTGCCGAGGATCGTTGAAAATCGGTCCGGAGCGTGTCGGCGAACCTGTATCGTTTGAGGTGCACCACCTCCAGCTCCTTGTCGGACCGGATGGTTATCCGGTGCCGGCCGAGCTTGTGCCCGAAATCGGTGTCCTCGACGGATGGCGAACAGTAGTGCTCGTCGAAACCGCCGAGATCGAGGAAATGGCTGCGGCGGATGGCGGCGACGCTGGTGTAGAAAAGCGCGATGGTATCAGGCACCCGGAGATACGTGTACCGCATCCACAGGTTTTTGTAATGGCTGAAAAAATCCTCGTGCGGGATTTCCGTGGAAAGCACTCCCACCACGCCGTCCACCTCCGGTTGCGAGAAGTGCGCCGCGAGCCGAGACAAAGTATCAGGAGAGATGAGGATATCGGAATCGACGAAGAAGATGACGTCGCCGGTCGCCTCGCACGCGCCGGTGTTCCGTGCCGCCGATACACCCTTGCCCTGGTTTGGTACGAGTCGGTGGCCGCCGGCCAGAAGCTCCGCGTGCAGATCAGCATCAATGCCGTCGTCGACTATGATGACTTCCTGCCGCTCATAGACAGCCGCGGCGATGCTGTCCAGGCAGCGGCGCAGGGTGCCGATGCCACCCTTGGCGGGGATGACGATGCTGATGAACGGGGCCGCCAGATCGGGACCGGTGGCAACCGTTGTGTTAAAATTGGCTGTCATGATCGGGACGACGTTCCGCGTTCTGATGGACCGCTGCGCTCCGCCGCCGGCCGGCGATGAGCCGAAGCAGGCCGCGCGGTCCGCGTTTCAGGAGATACCATGCGAACATCTCCGTACGATACTGCATTCTTGCCATGACTGGCAATGAACCCCGTCGCGAGATGTCACGCCCGGTACGGGACTGTGCCAGGAGTGCATCGAGCATGCCATGCAGCGCCTTGCCATGCCGGTGCCAGGAAAACTCCCGCATGCGCTGGGCGGCTTCCCGCCCCATGGCGGCTGATCGTTCCGGCGCGGCCGCCGCCGCCTCGACGAAACCGGCCAGCTCCTCCGGTGTCTCGGCTAACCATCCACCAGCGCCATGTTGGACCAACTCCGGATGCGGCCCGCAGCGGAATGCCGCGCAACATGTACCCTGGTATTGCGCCTCGCCTAAGGGGAGATTGAACCCTTCCCATCGCGACAGCGACAGGTACAGGTCGGCAGCCGCATATAGACGCGGCAGCAGCTCGGGTGGTGCCCTGTCCACCACCAGTACCCCGGCGCGGATGAATCGGTCCGCGGTGCCCGGGCTGATCAGACCAGCCACCACCGGTTGAATCCGTGCCTCCCGCTGATGCCACCGCTCCACCATGCCCAGCGCCAAGTCGCCCCCCTTGTAGGGTTGGGGATCGTTCTCCAACTGGAATCGTCCCACCATCAGCACCATGAACGCATCGTCCGGGATTGCCAGCCGGCGCCTGGTCGCGCGCGCTTCCTCCGGCGGGCAGAGGGGATAGTGATCCACGCCGTTGTAGACAACCCGCGCCCCCAGCCGCGGAGGGAGGCCGGCCAGGATGCTTTTCGAGATGGCCGCTACCGCGACACCAGGTCGATCATACACCCGGTGCCGCCGATACCAGGTGGTCCAGTCCAGGAGGTCGCCGGTGGCGGCTGGGAAAAACGACCCCGGCGGTGTGCCGTGCTCCCAGTAAAGGAGCGGAACCGGCGCGTGCAGCGGTGCGCGGTCAAAGGGCGGAGAATGAATGATCCATGCATCGATTGACGCGGTTGAGAGCAAGCGCTGGCAGTCATCGAGAAAGGCGCGGGAGAACGGCGCATCGGTGGCCAGCCGGACGATCCGGTACGTCGCATGCTCGTACTGCGGTTCCGCCTCCGTGGTGTACACGGTGACCTCGTGGCCGTACCGCACCAACTGACGTGCCGAACTGTCCACCACCAGATCGACGCCGTAACCACGGCGCAGGTGCAGCGTCAGCATGCCGATGCGGCTCATGCATCATCTCCGGCGAGGCCGGCGAGGTCGGCGAGGTCGGCGAGGCCGGCGAGGCGCAGCGCGGCGATAATCATCGGGATTTCTTCCGTGGCGGCGCCAAGAGCGACGAGCCTGGCGGGAAGGTCAGCCGCCATCCGGTTCTGGAGCGCGCACAGGAAAACCGGATCCAGGAATAACCTGAAACCGTCCCCCCGGATCAACTCCCGGTGGGGCCGTCCCGATATCTGGACAGTCGCACCGCCCAGCCGCCAGCGGGGGCAGTTTTCTTCCGGTTTAGCCATCACCGGTGCTCAGCCGTCGTACCGCCAGCTCGTATCCAACTGCACCAGTCCCCATTGCTCCCGGGTACCTCCTTCGACAATGGAGAACGTGAAGAGCTGGTCGTGGTGATCGTAGGGCTTCACGCAGTCATAATCGTATACAGCGGCGGAAAAATAGTACGTGCCGGGCAGAAGCGGAACCGCGTTCATGGTATGATACACGGTCCCTTCACCCTCAACCGCGGCGATCACATCACCGCTTAATTTGGTGTTGGGACCATTGATGTGAATGCCGTCGCTGCGGTGGATGGAGACGCCGAAGACCGGCTTCTCGATTCGCCGGTGCGCATGGTAGCGGATCGCCGCGACAATGGTGTCACCCGTCTTAAATTGATAGGCGGATTTCCCGTCGATGGTCTGGAAGCGCACTTCGGTGATCTCAATTTCCTTACTGCCCCAACGGTTCCCGACCTCCTCCAGCACGTGCTGGTGGTGCTCCTCCAATTCTTCCGCGCGATCCTTCCGGATGTTCTCCCGGTAAAAATCGATGACCCGTTCGGTGCTGCCCACCGCCGCCACCCTGCCGTCGTTCAGCCAGACCGCGCGTTTGCACAACTCGCGCACCGTATGAAGATCGTGCGAGACGAAGATGATGGTTTTACCGCGCCGCTTGAATTCGCGGATCTTCTCCACGCAGCGCTCCTGAAATTTCAGATCACCGACCGCCAGCACTTCGTCGATAAGCAGGATGTCCGGATTGACGTTGATCGCGATGGAAAAACCCAATCTCATGTACATCCCGGAGGAATAATGCTTCACCGGCGTGTCGATGAAGTCCTCCAACTCGGAGAACGCCACTATTTTGTCGAAGTTGGCGGCTATCTCACTGCGGGTGAGACCCATGATGGAGCCATTGAGATAGATGTTTTCCCGTCCGGTCAGATCCGGCTGAAAACCGGCTCCCAGCTCCAACAACGCTGAAATGCGGCCGCGCGCCACCAGCTCACCCTTGTCGGGGCGTATGATCCCCGCGATGACCTTGAGCAGGGTTGATTTACCCGAACCGTTCTCACCTATGATGCCGAAGGTCTCGCCCGGTCGTATGGCGAAGGATACGCCCTGCACCGCCCAGAAGCTTTCGTGATGAAAAGTAC
Source organism: candidate division CSSED10-310 bacterium (assembly GCA_016932295.1). The sequence continues at coordinate 1,418 of JAFGDC010000255.1, read as the reverse complement.
CCTTCAGCATGTTCAGCAGCGTCCACCTGAGGAACCGCTGCCTGTCGCTGTAGAGCTTGAACTTGACCCATATGTCCCGGCATTCCAGGTGCACTCAGATCTCCTTGACGAAGGCTGGTTCGGTGCGGGTGAAGATCCAGTAGCCGATGACGAATGATGCAACCGCCCAGGCGCCGGCGACCAGCAGCGCCACGGGAGTCGGCCATCGGTTGTAGAGAAGCGCGCAACGGTAGAGTTCGGTGATCTCCACCATGGGATTCAGCTTGTACAGGGGCAGTGCCAGCCGGCCTGCCGCCGGCAGATGCTGCTCCACGTAGCTCATCGGATAGATGATGGGAACCGCATAGAACCAGACGAGCAGAATGATTTCCAGGATGTGCAGCAAATCGCGGAAGAAAACTGCCACCGCCGCGCAGATCAGGGACAGGCCCAGCGTGAATACCAGGTGGATGAACATGACCAGGGGAAGCGTCACCAACGGCGGATGAGGGGGGATCTGGTAGTAGATCATGAAGAACACAAGGATGATCATGGCCAGCAGAAAGTTGATCAGCATGGAAAGTACCGAGGTGAACGGGATCAGTTCGCGCGGAAAGTAGACCTTTTTGATGAGGTTGGCGTTTTCAATGATGGAATTAGCGGAGAGATTCAACGAGTTGGCGAAGAAGATCCAGGGGAGTAAGCCGGTAAGCAGGAATACCGCGAACGGCCATTCCACCTCTATCCTGATGATCCATCTGAAGACGAGGGTGTAGACCAGCATCATCAGGAGTGGCGTGATAAACGACCAGAGGAATCCCAGCAGCGACCCCTTGTATTTGATTTTGAGGTTGCGTACGGTGAAATTGCGGGCCAATTCGCGGTAATGGTACGCGGTCGCCAGCCGTTTGAACATGCGACTGCTCCTGCGGCCTGCCGGTCGCGGAAAAACGGTAGTGGTTACAATCGTTTGCGGGAAGCGACACTACCATGGCGGAGGCGTGGTGTCAATCGAAGGTGCTGTCCCCAAATCCCCGTCTTCATTCTTGCAGGTGTTCCGCAGCCGCCTCCTGACATCGCCGCCGTCATCATGATGGTGATGAATGATAACGGGGTTATGATACCTTCTCAATGAGCTACCAGATTTGGTGGGGACTTGGGGCTGCCTCGGCATGGACCGGCATCACGGAATCCGCCGCGTTTGTTTCAGGGCTCGATCGTAAGACCGCCCGCCGCCGGGCGGTCGTGAGCGGATGTGGCGCGAGGGTGTGGCGGAGGACCTCATCCCGTCTTAGGTTTCGATATAAGCCTGAAGTGGATCAGTAAAGAGGAGCGGTTGTCTGACGAAAAGTGCCTTCGTGTGCCTTTCGTGGTGTCTTTATCAGCGCCACTGGCATGGCGGGGGCGGAGGAAAGACCAATCAGGCCACGCCCAGGGCG
>JAFGDC010000254.1 GCA_016932295.1 candidate division CSSED10-310 bacterium | reverse complement strand
TCGGCCAAGACCACCCTGGTGAATCTCATCGGCAGGTGTTACGATCCGCCGCCCGGCGCTCTTTTCGTGGATGGCAGGGATGTCAGGCAATGGCGTTTGCGATCCCTGCGCTCCCAGGTGTCGTACGTGCCGCAGCAGGCGTTCCTCTTTTCCGATACTATCGCCGGCAACATCGCCTTCGGCACGGACATGACTGACACCGAGATCCTCGCGGCGGCGGAGGCTGCCGGTCTGGGCAGCGAGGTGAACGAATTCGCCGCGGGATATGAGACGCTGGTGGGAGAACGCGGGGTAACCCTGTCCGGCGGCCAGAAGCAACGGGTCACCATTGCCCGGGCGCTGGCCCGGAAGTCGCCGGTGCTCATCCTCGACGATGCCTTGTCGGCGGTGGATTCGGAGACGGAGGAGGCGATCGTGACGGCACTGGAGGAGTGGTGCCGCGACACGACGGTGATCATCATCTCGCACCGTGTTTCCATAGCCCGCAAGGCGGATCAGATCATCTACCTGGAGGATGGCGCGATCGTCGAGAGAGGGAGCCACGCGGAGTTGGCGGCGCTGGGCGGCAGGTATTCGGAGATCTACAAGTACCAAAAGCTGCTTGAAGAATTGGAGCGGATCGATGCGGAGGAGATGACCGGGGAGCTGGTGGAGGAACCGGGAACGGAGGGTGGAGATGGCGCACCCTGACCTGCAGTTCGGTGGTGAGGAGGCCCTGGGCAAAGTTTATGATTCCAGGATACTCAAGCGGGTGTCCAGGTATGCGCGGCCCTATCTGCCGCATCTGGCGCTGGCGGTGCTGCTGGCGGGCCTGCTGTCGGCATCGGAGGTGCTGCTGCCCTACCTCACCAAAGTCGGAATCGATCGCTATATCATCTTCTCGGGCAGGATCGTCGATCTTGAACTGGTGCCTGCGGCGCGGCGTCAGGTCATGGCCACCCGGTACGAAGAAGACTCGGTGCGGCTGGCGGACGGGCGGCTGGTGATCAGGGAGGGCCTGCTCGATCCCGCGGACCGTCATGTGCTGGATGAGACCGGCGCGCTGACGGCCGGCGCGTATTACCTGTTGGAGCTGGATCGGTACCCGGCGGAAGCGCGGGAGCGGCTGCGGGGACTGGCCGCGGAGCAGGGTGTCATGACCACTGATCAGCCCGGTCTCCTGTGCATCAGCGGTGAACGGCTGGAACTGCTTCCCGCCGACGTCCGTGATGGCATCCGGGGTCCCGATCGGAGGGGGCTTGCCACCATCGCCATGGTCTACCTCGGGATCCTGGTGGTCTCGTTCGGATTGACATTCGGTCAGGTCTACCTGATGACCTGGATTGGCCAATATGTCATGTACGATATCCGGACCGACCTGTTCAATCACGTGCAGTCCCTGCCCATCCGGTTTTTCAACCAGCAACCCACCGGCCGACTGGTGACCAGGGTGAGCAATGATGTGAACACCCTGCAGGAATTGTTCACCTCGATCCTGGTGGACATGTTCAAGAATGTGCTCAAGCTGATCGGCATCGTGATCGCCATGCTGCTTCTGGCGCCACATCTGGCCTACGCGACTTTTTCACTGCTGCCGCTGATCATCGTGGTCACCTGGGTGTTCAAGAAAAAAATGCGCGATGCATACCGCTGGGTACGAGTCACCATTGCCAAGATCAACGCCATGCTGGCGGAGCATCTAGGCGGTATCAAGCTGATCAAGGCCTTCGCCCGGGAAGCCATCCATTTCGACAAGTTTCGCGTCGTCAACCACGAGGCCTACCGCGCCAACATGTATCAACTGATCGTGCAGTCCATGTTTTCTCCCTTCATCGTGTTGCTGGAAAACCTCGGCGTGGGATTGATCCTCTATTACGGCGGCGGCCAGGTGGTACGGAACACCATCAGCCTGGGCACCCTGGTGGCGTTCCTGAGCTACCTCTCGATGTTTTTCGCGCCTATCCGCGATATTGCCGAGAAGGTCAACATCATGCAGTCGGCCATGGCCGCATCGGAACGTATCCTGCAGTTGCTGGCCCAGCCGTCCGAACTGGCGGATGAGCAGGCGCTTGATGCCGGGCGGATGGAGCGATTCGACGGCGGCCTGGAGTTCGAGGGGGTCTGGTTTGCGTACGAGCCTGATGAGTGGGTGCTCAAGGATGTGTCCTTCCGGGTGGAGCCGGGTGAAACCGTTGCCATCGTCGGCGCCACCGGTAGTGGTAAGACCACGATCATCAGTCTGCTCTCCCGGTTCTTCGCCGCGCAAAAAGGCGCCATTCGCATGGATGGCCACGACATCACCTCGATCCCCCGCCGTGAACTGCGTCGGCGAATGGCGGTGGTGCTGCAGGATGTCTTCCTGTTCGCCGGGGATATACGCAGGAATATTCGATTGAACGAATCATCCATCACCGATGAGGACATCGAGAGAGTTGCCCGGCTGGTTCATGCGGATCGATTCATCGAGCGGCTGCCGGGCGGGTACGGCGCGGTCCTGGAGGAAGGCGGCACGACCCTGAGCATGGGGCAGCGGCAGCTCCTGGCCTTCGCCCGGGCGCTCGCCTTCGATCCGGCGGTGCTCGTCCTCGACGAAGCCACGGCGAACATCGATTCCGAAACGGAACGCTGGATCCAGAACGCCCTGGAAACGTTGCTGGAGTGCCGGACCTCGGTGGTCATCGCGCACCGTCTGTCCACCATCAAGAAGGCCGACAAGATCATCGTCATGCACAAGGGTCGGATCATGGAGATCGGGAATCATCAGAGTCTTCTCGACAAGCGCGGTTTTTATCACAAGCTGTACATGCTCCAGTTCAAGAGCCAGGAATTGCCGGTCTCGCCATCCGCGACCAGGCGACAACAGTGCACGGAATCGTGATGCCCGGGAGGCACTCTCTGCGGATTGGAGATTGGGGATTGCGGATTGGGGATTGGAGATTATGGATTGCGGATTGCAATAGGAGCGCGTGGCGCCAGCGAATGGAGCGCGTGGCGCCAGCCGCGCCCTGGTTTGCGCGGCGGGACCCGCCGCCATCCCCTTTCCGGGGTCGTACCCGGAATCTTGCACTTTTGATGCGATGCGTTGACATCCAAGTCCTTGTGGCGGCTATTATTTTCAATCCAGTCGATTCGCCGATTGAAGATTACGGATTGAAGGTGGAGC
>JAFGDC010000253.1 GCA_016932295.1 candidate division CSSED10-310 bacterium | reverse complement strand
GATCGATAGGAACCGCCTTAAAAGAACTAAGTGCAGCTTGGGAAAATGAAATCCCACAGATTCAATGCATCGCTGTAAATCAAAGCACTTAATTGCCTGGGGAAGGAATTGGCTGGTTCATTACCGATACAGACAAATTCAAGAAGCTGAGCTTAAAACAAAAGAAAGCCCTTGTAGACGGAGTTCTTGCCAAAATATTCAGTTATGAAAAATGGGATTCTGTGCTCGCTGCGCTTGGGTTACAGGCCGCGCCAGTTGATGAGAAGGTAAGGACGAAGGTTAAGAAAACGGCTTCATCCATACGTGGCGCGGGCGGCGAAGGAGAGGAACACAAGAAGCTGAAGCTATATATATGCGATAATCCAATGAGCGTAGGTATTAATCTCAAGGGATTGAAAGCGGAAACCGAAAGGGGGTTGCCTTCAGGTGATTCGATTGACGTATCCTTTGAGAACAAAAATCACTGGGTTGGCGTCGAGGTCAAGTCGTCATTTTCCGAAGATCTCGATATTCTTCGGGGTCTGTATCAGTGCGTAAAATATCAAGCGGTTATGGAGTCGTATCTATCGGTCCTAGATGTAGAGAAGGACGTTCGAGTGATTCTGGCGCTTGGTTGTAAGTTGCCAGAATCATTTTTGTCAGTGAAGAACACTCTCGGCATTGAAGTTGTCGAGGCAATAAATGCATAACAAGGCCGTAAACTCGGACGCATTTTTCGTTCGCTGCGCTCACTACAAATGCGCCGGTTGCGGCTGGCGTTCGCTGGTTCAAGGACGGTCTTCATTCAGGCCTTCCCAACACATGTCACTTGGCGATCACAACAAGCGTTGTCATCCGACAGATCGCCTTACTTTGCTGCGCAACGATTGATAGAGTCGAGGCAGCAGTCAGGAGGATTTCTACATGCCACTTAGTGAAAAGAGCCAAGAAAAGCTCCTCGTATTCGCCCTTGTCATTGTCTTCCTCCTTGTGGGGCTCGTCGTCGCATTGTTCCCACAGCTCTTTAGATCAGCGCCCGCACTTCTGGTTCTAATCGTGGCATTCTCCTTATCCATGGCGGCGTCAATCGTGCTTTTCTATTTTCTTCATTCATCCGCCAATGTTCAAAGGAGCATATACAAGATCGGTGGAGCTGCCGCAGGTTTCATCATTCTTTTTCCACTATTGCACTGGAAGGTGAACGCTCCCTTCATTGAAACCGATAGGTGCTATGCTCTTTCCAATTCAGCTTTCAGCAATGAAATGAGTCAGATCATTGACTCTTGTATAAAGCTAAACACTAATGGCAATGAATCCATAAAGATGATTGCAGGAAGCACGCTGCTAAAGACCAAAAGGGTCTTCCAGGATCTGGCGCTGGGTCGCTATAGCATAGATCCGTCGGAGTTGCCTGATTACCTTCTGCCGCTCGTCGACAAGTGTCAAAGAACCTACTTCGCCACTCAGTGCGTACTACCTAAGACATTCTGGAATCAGTATTGGTCGACTGACTACTTCAACAAGAACGTGGCTGCGATAAAGGACCGCAAAGTGGATCTGAGGAGAATCTTCATTGTTCATCCGACTGAGGATGAGGAGAACAAGCAACTTCTTAACGATCTGATATTGAGACATACTAAGAGTGGAATAGACATTCGGCTTCTTAGTCCCAGCGATCCGCGCGTCGTATCGAGTGGAGTCCCCCTCAACGACATTCTAGTCGTCGACGGCAACATCACTGGAATTATGCGCATTGACAGCCAGCGGAAGACTTACCGAATCGAGTTCTCAACAGATGAATCAGAGATCAAAGAGAGGATCCAGTGGTTTCAGCGGCTCTGGTCTATGGGGCAGAACATCGGAGACTGGATAAAGTCAATACCTTCGGAATCGAGTTCTCGATCAGATGCCAGCGAACCCGCGCGCGCACCCGACACGCTACGGCGCAACGAGGCTAAGCATGACTAATTGGGTCCCAAACGCGCCGTCGCATGCGGGTGACGCGCCAGCCGTTGGTCCTGAAGCGCGTCTTGTTTCATCGGAATATGCCCAGATCTTGCCGTGCAGTACATCGGCGAGACTGGCCACGAACATGTCGTATCCGAGCACATCATGTTTCTCAGCCCGGGCAAGAAATTCCTGGTACCGTGGGTCCTTATGGAATTGAATCCGTAAGTCTGATCCCGCCATCGAGAGGTTCACACTGTGCTCGAATTCCTCAACCTTCATCCCTCTGGCTTCAACCACCGCCCGGATTTCATCCAAGCGGCCGGTAACAACCACCACGTCGAGATCGAGACTCACCACGGGTTCGGCATAGGCATTGACACCGAGTCCGCCGATGACACAGTATGCGGATCCGGTCTCCTCCAAGATGGCGATCATGAGGCTGACGATATCCGTTTCGCCCTTGGCAACCCGATTCAGGAATGTTCTGCCGGTCATGGTTCTTACCTCGACATGGACGATATCAAATAGCACGGGAATTGACCATGTCCTCCCTGTTGCGGAAAATCACCGCCGGGGTTCCATTGAAAGCACACGCGGTTCAGCTACAAATGACTACCGGCAGCAGGCCTGCCCGGGCAGTATTCATGCCTCTGTGACATTTTGATTTGTGAATCGCTTTCGTCGGCATATCGCTCATGGGCAGGCACAAGGCCTGCCCCCACTCCATTGGGCGGGCCGGCGCGGCGTACGGACAAGAACCATACGAAAGCCAGGACGCGAGTCCGGCACCTCGCCAAACCAGGGCGCGGCTGTCGCCACACGCGCCAACAAGACGCCACGCGCTTCATGGGGCCGGTCTGCGAGAGGATCACGCCGGCGGCGGGAGCATGGCTCCGGTGGATCGGCAATCAGCATGATTCCACCATGGAAACGCTTGACTTTACTACATTTTTTAATTATTTAATAAACACTTAAATATGGAACACAAGTACAGGACGGCCCGGCGGCCGGCCCGGAGGAGCGTGACATGAAGAAGGCAATGGTTCCGTTGGTGCTTTGCGCGGTATTGACTGGATCGACACTGGCGTGTGACACGTACTTGTGTCTCTATCCGGAATTTCCCGTTGGGGAGACGGAGGTGGAGGTCATTCCGCCGTGTTTTTGGCCCGCTGGAACGGGGTGTGCCACAGGTCTTTACTGGTACGGAGCGCTGCTTGATCCGCAGATGACCATGTTGGTCGGCGAGTTCGACATGTGGGAATTCGGATTCGGCGCCTTCAGCTCACAGGACGCCGAATCAGCGCCTGCCGCATTTCCGAAGCTGTTGCCGACACCGGCACCCTGCATCAATACCGGAGTGACGCTCCTCATGCCATCGAATTATTTCTACCCCGGTGACGAGGTCTGGTGCCGGGCGCTGGTGTGCAACAGCGGCACCGAACCATTGGTGGGGTACCCGTTGATGGTCCTGCTGGACATCTACGGAACCTACTTCTTCGCCCCCTCATTCATCACCGCGACCGCATGCGGCCCACCCGTATTGGATAATCTCAGCCCGGCGCCCGGTGCTGGCAACGTGCCGGTGAATACGAACATCACGCTGGACCTCTATCGTTACGAAGACGATCCGGCCTGCGGCATCGCCGTCAACTCCATCACCATGTCGGTCAATCAGCAGCCGGTCACCGCCCAGGTACAGCCGGTACCAGGCGGTGTGAGCCTCATCTATGATCCCCCGCAGGACTTTGCCGACGGCGAGACGGTGGTCGTCACCGTCAGGGCATGCTCCATGGATGCCTCGATGATGGCTGGAACGGACTCGCCCATGGAAACCGCGACCGGCCTCTCCACCAGTTCGATCGGCGCCCGTCACATCATCAGTGCATGCTCAGCCTGCATGGATGTATTCACCTACTCGTTCTCGGTCTCGATCAACAGCAACACGCCCACCCCGACTCCAACACCGACGCCGGTGACGACCGCAACACCGACACCAGCCGCCGGCAATCACTGCAATGTCGGGCTGCTGCTGAACAGGACATTCTTCGTGCCCGAGGACTTGTTCCTGCTGTCGGTGCAGCTCACACCAGCCATCACGCCCTTGAACGATCTCTTCTTCACGGTGCTCGATGTTTGGGGTGCCTACTTCTTCTACCCTGCCTGGAGCGATCAGATGGGCTACGAACCGCTGGATTGGCCGGACCAGGCCCTACCCGCCACCCTGTTGAACTTCATCTGGCCGCTGGGCGCTGGCAACGCAAGCGGTTTGAAATTCTATGCGGCGGTACTGGACGGCGATTTCAACCTGGTCAGCAACCTCGCCATGGTGGAATTCGGCTTCGGAGAATGATAGACACCCTGTACTGCCTTATGTATCACAATACTCCTCATCTTCAGGAGGAACGCGATGAACGACATCGGATCGTTCCACCCGTTGCCGAAGGATGGTCCGCCAGGGCAGCCGCCACTCCGGTCCGCCGCGGAGGTCCGCGGCATGGTCGCTATCATTCCGCCGGATGAATGCATGGAAAAGGAACATGGCACGAGAACATAACCAGCCGCCGGATAATGCTGAACAATACGACAAGGAGGCGGAGGCCACCGGATGGGTAGGTCCGGATATCGCATTTGATCTCGCCTCGAAATATATCCGACCCGGACAGCAAATCCTCGATATCGGGATAGGCACCGGCCTGGGCTCCATTCCCTTTCGGAACACCGGGCTGGTAGTTTTCGGGATGGACCTGTCGCAAGAGATGCTTGACGCCAGCCGCGCCAAGGGCTTTACCCGCCTGGTCCGCCACGACCTGACGAAGCGGCCGTACCCGTATGAAACAGAGAGCATGGATCACGCCATCTGCCTTGGCGTACTTCAGTTCTTCGACGATCTCTCCCCGGTCTTCGAAGAAACCGCCCGGATTCTCCGCCATGGAGGAGTATTCGTATTCGTGGTGGTCGACCGTAGTGGAACCGATACCCCGGAAATGATCGTACCTGTTGAACTCACCGGGATCGGCGTACCCGTGACCATGTACCGGCATGATACCCGCCGGATCGATGCATGGCTGGCCGGCAACGGATTCGAGCTGCTGCGCAGCGTCCCTTTCATCGTCTTCATGGACTGCGGGAAAACACGGCGACTCCCGGCCAGAGCATACTTGGCAAGGCGGATCGGATTGATGAAATGAAAAAAAACATCGCCCTGACACTATGCGGAATCCTCTCCGCTTTAGTCTTGCATACCTCTATCCGGATTAGAGGTGTGGAACCAGCTCGCCGGCGGACATGTGCTGCCCAATCGCGAAGGCGGCAAGTTGCGATACACGATCGGCGAAAGTGAGCAGGGATGGCGGGTATGTCGAAGCATGCGCACCGGGGATGAAAGCCTCATGTCCGACCGGCCGCTCACGACGGAGGAGCACCGCTCGTTTCGGAAGCACAGTCGACAGGCAAGGCGATGGAACAAGGTGGTCGCATGGAGCAGAGGTATGGGCACACTGCAGTATCTCCTCGCGCCGGCGGCCATGATCTGGTCCGGTATTCTGCTGTTCACGAGGAAAACGCGCAACGCCCGCCTGGTCGTCGGTCCGTTCTGCCTGACCAATGTCGCGAGCATTGCGTCAATGCTGTACAGGGGATACTTAAACGATTGAGAAAACCGTTGTTCATGTTTGCGGGTGCATGGAGCGCGCAGCGACGGCCGCGCCCTGAGAACGCGAGCCGCCCCGCTCGAGTTCTCACCGTGCCGTTCAGGCAACGGCACCGCCATGTCCATTCCACCATGGCCGGCAACGGCGGGGAAGTCGGCGGGACGGTGGCGGTGGGCGTTGACAGCCTGATCTGCATTGACAACCGGGAAACCGGCTTCGAAAGTGAGAAGGCCACGTAGTGTGTTGATTTTGTGCGACCGTTCGGAATACTATTTGTGAATACCGCAAGTATCGCAAGCAGACGATGTCAGGGAACATCTTGAAATACAACATGAATAAATTCCCGGATCATGGACATGGGAGGATCATGCGGTGAAAGAATCAGACAGGAAAAAGCGCAATGAGGACCGGCTGATGGAGCTGTATCCAACGTTTCGGGCAAGGGTGCGGCAAGTCCTCGGCACGCTCGAAGCCTCCGGAATCAGACCTCGCATCCAGGATGCCTGGCGTTCGCCCGAGGATCAGGAGATTGCGTTCAGGAACGGTTTTTCCAAATTACGTTTCGGTTTTCACAACATCACCGCGGAAGACGGCACCAAGGAGGCACTGGCGGTCGATATCCTCGATGACAACGCGCCCCTGAAGCCAGGCAGGGACTATCTCCTCCGCCTGGCCGCGGCAGCGGAAGAAGCCGGACTTGTCACGGGCATTCGCTGGGGACTGCCCAAAAGATGCGCGGCCGCCATCGACGAGGCGACAGCCACGCATAACTGGAGGGCCAGGGTAAAAATCGGCTGGGATCCCACCCATGTCGAACCGAAAGGATTGAGTATAGCCGAAGCCAGATCCGGCAGGCGGCCGGACTGAGTTCTGCGAGCTGCGTCAGGAGAACCCGCTAGCCATTTCGCCGGCGCAAATTCTTCACCTTTTCCATGAAGGCCGCCGCCCGTTCCTCGTCGACGGAGCGGCGCCAGTCGCCGTCTTCCTTCATCCACGAGCCGACGATGAAGGCATCCGCGTGGAGGAAATACTCGCCGATGTTCCGGATCGTCATGCCGGAACCGATTATCACCGGGATGGACACATGTTTTTTCACTGCCGCCAGATCCTCCACGGCCGGTGCTTCGCCGGTGACGGAACCCGTCACGATCAGCGCATCGGCCTTGAAAAACTGCGCCGCCAGGGCTGTCGCCACGATATCCAGATCGGCGGTGACGGCATGGGAACAATGCTTCTTCTTGATATCGGCCCAGATCGTCACGTGGCCGGCGCCGATCGCCCGGCGGTATCGCAGCAGGTCGCCTGCGCATCCATCGATATAGCCTTCGTCGGCCACATGTCCGAACACGTATCCTTCCACCCGCACGAACGCACCGTCGCCGGCCTTGGCAACCGCCACGGCGGCCCGGTTCGCGCCGGCCAGCACCTGCACCCCCACGGGCACACCACCGGCCGCCGCCCGGACATCCGCCGCCAGCACCGCCATGGCCGCCGTAATCTCAGGTCCCACGTCTTTCTTCACATAAGGCAGGTCATGCATGTTCTCGATCATGATCGCGTCGATACCGGCGCGGGCATATCTCCCTGCTTCTTCGCTGCAGTTGCGGCGTATCTCTTTCATTCCAAGGACGTAATCCGGCGTGCCCGGAAGCGCAGGGACGTGGATCATGCCGATTACCGGCTTGTCTTCGAACCGCATGGACGACCTCCCTGGATATCCTTCAGTGGATGCACGTCATCTGAATGCCCGAGCCCGGTGACGAGCAGACTGACGACCAAGCGGTTTGAACAAAACATGTCGGGACGGGGAAAGCGCCATCCACGAAGGGAGGCAGGGTATGATTCCGAAGGATTGCATCGGACGAGAGGGCTCCCATCAACAAGCGAATGGATTCGTCGACCGATCCCGATGTGGTTACTCCTCATCCTCATCCCCATCATCGTCGTCGCAGTCTGGGTATTGTATCAATACCGGCCCTCGTGATTCCACGACCCGCGGATACTTGACACCGGGTTCCGGAACCTTGTCCTTGCGGCGCGTCTTGTTGATCTGGAAATACCAGTCATCGCCGAAGTCGAAATGGTAAAACAGCTTTAAACCATCGGGAAGCGGCCACACATCCGCGATGGCGATTTTATTGAACACTTTGTCAGGCACAAATCTGTTCGACCATACCGGCATGCCGGCATACTCTATAGCCATATGCCTATAACTTCGTCCGGCGAAAAACTCGTACAAATGATCATTGTCGAAATCCAACGCGTCCTGGATGGCCATGTGCAGATAGAACAAAGACGACATCGAGTCGATTTCGATCAGATGACTGGCTTCAGGCTTACAGAACAGACACCGTACTTTCAATGTCCAGATCACCCTCATTCTTACCTCCCTGGAAAGCCCCGCAATCCAATCGCCTGCGTCTTCCCCGCTGGAGATTTATTTTGACAGTTCAATCTCATTTCGTCCATCCTCCAAGCCTCCCCGGATCCACCGTCTTTGATCGGGAGGGGCGGAATGTCGGCCTGGAGGCAGTATTGCATTGGATCTGGGTTCCGCCCCATGCATCTTCGTCATGTCAGAGCGAAGCGAACCGTTATTTTACTTTTATATCAAACAGTTAAAGTTTCCGACAGGGAAATGGAGCCGCTAACTCCGAATGACGAACAGTTTCTCGACGACCCACCAGGCGCCCTTGAACACATAGCCCAGGGGACCCAGGATACGCCTTCTTTTGATGGAGATGGTGATAGAAGCCAAATCCACCTGGTCCTCGAGGGTCCTGAGCCTGGCCTGCATGGCGTCTATATCGGCCTGCACGCGGCCCAGTTCCTTCTCGATGGCCAGGATATCCTCCACATCCTGCGCTTTGTCGAGCAACGCCCTCAGCCTGTCACGCAGCGCTGTCATGGTTCCGAGTCGCGCATTCGTATCCTCATACTGTTCCGTCACATCCTCGGACGACATCCCGCTGCCGGTCACTTCACCAAGGGATGCCAGCGAAGACATGGCCGTGGTCAACGCGGT
>JAFGDC010000252.1 GCA_016932295.1 candidate division CSSED10-310 bacterium | reverse complement strand
GGCCGCCGTCACCGCCCAGGGTGGCCGCATCCTGTACGGTGGTGAGTCGTTGCCGAAAACCGGCGGCTGTTATGCCACGCCTTGCATCGCGGAGGTTTCCAGCGATATGCCTGTTGTCAGGGAGGAAACCTTCGCGCCATTGCTGTATGTCATGCCCTACCGGGACATCGAGACGGCCATCGAGGTACAGAATGACGTGCCCCAGGGACTCAGCAGTGCAATCATGACCAACGACCTGCGCGAGGCGGAGCTGTTCATGAGCGCCGCCGGCAGCGATTGCGGGATCGCCAATGTCAATGCCGGCACCAGCGGCGCGGAGATAGGAGGGGCATTCGGTGGTGAGAAGGTGACCGGTGGTGGTCGTGAAAGTGGTTCCGATGCCTGGAAGGGATACATGCGTCGCCTGACCTCCGTCGTCAATTTCAGTGATGCCGTGGAACTGGCCCAGGGTATCAGCTTCGATATCTGAGACCAGGAAACAGGAGGATTGGTACAATGACCTTTTCTGAGTACGGGATTCCTGTCCCGGGAAACGAACCGCCTATTGATTACTCAGCGGGATCACCCCATTGGACGGCGCTGAGCGCCGAGTTGGCGCAGCGGCTGGCGGAGCCCGCGACCGTTCCGTTGATCATCGGCGGTCTCGAGATCACCACCGCCGAACACAAATCCATCGTCTGTCCGCATGACCATGGCGTCAGTCTCGGCCAGGCGAGCCAGGCCACGCCGGAACATGTGGAAATGGCCGTTCACGCGGCGCGCGAAGCCGCCCCCGTCTGGTCCGGCCTACCCTGGAAAGACCGCGCGGCGGTCTTCCTGAAGGCCGCCGAACTGCTTTCCACCAGGTACCGCCGAGCCATTGTGGCCGCCACCATGCTCGGGCAGTCCAAGACCGCCGTCCAGGCGGAGCTGGAGGCGGTGTGTGAACTGTCTGATTTCTGGCGTTTCAATCCCTATTACATGGCCCGGATCATGCGTGAAAACGATTTGGTTCAGGCTCCGGGTACCTGGAACAGGATCGAATACCGGCCTCTGGAAGGTTTCGTTTTCGCCGTCACTCCCTTCAACTTCACGGCCATCGCCGGCAATCTCCCCACCGCGCCGGCCATGATGGGCAATGTCGTGCTCTGGAAGCCAGCCAGCAGCTCCCTGCTGTCCTCTTACCTGCTCATGAAGATCCTGCGCGAGGCCGGTCTGCCGGACGGCGTCATCAATTTCCTTCCCGGCGCCGGCGCTTCGGTCGGCGGGCCGGTGCTGGACCGGCCCGAGCTCTCCGGTCTGCATTTCACAGGTTCGACCGATACCTTCAACCACATGTGGGGTAAGATCGGCGCCAACATCGCTCGTGGCGTGTATCGCACGTACCCGAGAGTGGTGGGGGAGACGGGCGGCAAGGGGTTCATCATGGCTGCGCCGGATGCCGATCTGCCGGCGCTCGCGGCAGCCCTGCTCCATGGCGCGTTCGAATACCAGGGTCAGAAATGCTCAGCGGCGAGCCGCGCGTACATCCCCCGTGGTCTCTGGCCTGACCTGCTGGCCATGCTGAGCGAAGCCATCGGTGCCTTGCGGGTGACCGATGTGACCGATCCCAATGCGTTCATGGGCGCGGTGATCGATCGTGCCTCGTACTCCAAGCTCGAACGTTCCATCGCTCAGGCCGCCTCCGCCGCTCGGGCTCGGGTGGTCATAGGCGGCCGGTGTGATGACAGCAAGGGGTATTTCGTCCATCCGACGGTGATCGAAACCAGCGATCCACAGTATGTCACCATGCGGGAGGAACTGTTCGGCCCCGTGCTCACGGTCTATCCGTACGAGGAAGACACATTCGAGGAAACCCTCGATCTGCTTGACATCACCAGCCCGTATGCTCTGACCGGCGCGGTTTTCGCCAGGGACCGGAACCTGATTACTCACATGGTGAAACGGTTGTCACAATCCGCCGGCAACTTCTACATCAACGACAAGCCGACCGGCGCGGTGGTGGGGCAACAGCCCTTTGGAGGCGCGCGCCTCAGTGGCACCAACGACAAGGCGGGCAGTTCCCTCAATCTTCTGCGATGGACCAGTCTGAGGGTGCTGAAGGAGAAATTCTGACCCGATCCGGGGGATTGCATTTGTGTCTCGGCCGCGTGATGATATCGCAATGAGATGAACGGAAACCAAGGAGATCGGTGAAAGGGTGGATGCAATGACTTCATTGTCGAACGATGCACATGGCGGTGACCTGGCCGATATCCATGCCAGGTTGCGGGACAACTGCGCCCGTATGGCGCGGACGACCTCTCAGGAACGCATCGCGAGACTGACCAGGCTGCGGAATGCACTCTGGGAATCCCGCACCGAATTGCATGAAGCCTTGTACGCGGATTTTCGCAAGAATCCCGCCGAAGCGGACATGACTGAAGTCCACCCGGTGCTTTCCGAGGTGAACCATACTATCAGGCACCTGCCACGCTGGATGAGGCCAGACCGCGTTAAAACCCCCCGCACCCTGCTGGGGACTCACAGCGCGGTACAGTATCAGCCCAAGGGACTGGTGCTCATTCTGGCGCCGTGGAACTATCCCGTGAATCTCACCCTCTGTCCCCTGATCGCCGCGATCGCCGCGGGAAATTGCGTCATCATCAAGCCCTCCAGCAAGGTGCCTCATACCGTGCGGTATCTGAAGAAACTACTCGCCGCGGTGTTCCCTCCGGAGGAGGTCGTTCTGGTCGAGGGATCCTCCCGCGTCGCCGACGAGTTGCTCCGGTTCCGCTTCGATCACATCTTCTTCACCGGGAGCCCCACTGTCGGCCGGCATGTGATGCGAGCCGCCGCCGAGCATCTGACCCCGGTCACCCTCGAACTGGGAGGCAAATCGCCGGCCATTGTCGATGAAACCGCGGATCTCGCCAAGGCCGCCGAGCGGATCATGTGGGGCAAGTTCCTCAATGCCGGGCAGACCTGCGTAGCGCCTGACTACGTCATGATCCAGGCCGGCGTTCGTGATGCGTTCCTCGACGCAGCCCGCCGGGTGCTGAAAAAATGGTACGGGAGTACGCCTGACCGGCGCCGGGCTTCCGATTCGTACTGCCGGATCGTAAGCGACGGACGTTTTCAGCACCTGCAGAAACTGCTGAACGATTCCGTGGCCGCCGGCGCAACCGTCGCCTTCGGCGGTGCGGCGGATGCGGCCGAACGCTACATGGAACCGACCTTGCTGGCCGATGTCACCATGGACTCTCCGATCATGGCGGGGGAAATCTTCGGCCCCATTCTGCCGGTCATGACCTTTGCCTCGCTCGATGAACCAATCGCCGTCGTGCGCGGCATGGAAAAACCGCTGGCGTTGTATTTCTTCAGCAGCTCGGAGGAAGCCGTTGCGAGGATTCGCGGCGAAACCACTTCCGGCGGCGCCTGCATCAACTCGGTGATCATTCACGTCGCCAATCCCAACCTGCCCTTCGGCGGAGTGGGCCGGAGCGGCATGGGCAACTACCACGGTCTGTACGGGTTCCGCACCTTTTCCCATGAACGCGCGGTATTGAGGCAGGGTCGCCCCGACAGCCTCAGGTTTTTCTATCCACCCTATACGCGCTGCATCAAGCGCATTATCCGTTTCGCTGCCCGCCACAGCGGATGATCGTTATGTGCGTTAGAACGTGAATCCGGCCTGGTCGCTGTCGCCAAGTACCTGGGTGAAATCGCCGGTGAGCATGAGACCCCAGAACGCCGCGGTTGTGCCCGTATAGGGCATCTCCGGCCAGGGAAACGGATCGATGATCTGCAGCATCTCCATGCCGTTGTGGATGGTCCGTAACTGGCAGTCCAACTCGGGGAAGGCTTTCCATCCCGGCCAGAACCAATACTCACCGCCCGTCTCCAACACGATAAAAACCGGGATTCCGGACATGGCAGCGCCGGGATTGCTGATGGTGGCATCGAGTGAGAAGGTGTCTCCTGAGCGGTAGATGGTGTGCGGCATGTGAAGCCGCACGCCGAGGTCAGGCGACGCGGTGGCCGTCGGCAGGGGGGTCGGATAGGGTGCCGGCGTCACGGTGGGATTGGGTTGACCGGGATAGTAGGGAAACATGGCCCACGAGCCGATGGCTGTCTCCCCACGCTTGATCCGGAAGTAGCCGTCCTCGCCCCAGTCCAGTCCCCAGGAGTTCTTGCAGATCCAGTAATTTTCCGCATCGTCCCAGCCCACTATCACCACGAAATGTCCGCCCCGGTAGGTTCCCGTCACGTGCTCGTAGATTCCCGACGAGTAGGACATGAAATCTCCGTACACCTCCATGTAGCAGGCCACCGGGTGCAGCATGACCCAGGATTTCAGGACCTCGTCGTCGTATTGGTACTGCCACAGCAGGTCCCAGCCGTCGATGTATTCCGACCGCTGCTGCCAGTCATCGCACAGGTCGCCGCAGTTGTCATCCACGGCGATGTACGGCAGGCACTCCTCGTCCGCCACGCCGTTTGCCGTGACGTAACTGAAAATTGTGCCCATGTACAGACCGGTGGGGCAATCGCCGCCGGCGCAGGAAAAAACCTGCTGTTCGGACAGGTCGACGGGCAGGCCTGGCTGGTTCGTCCAGATCCTGATAATTGCCTCGAGTGTTCCCAGT
>JAFGDC010000251.1 GCA_016932295.1 candidate division CSSED10-310 bacterium | reverse complement strand
GTTGCGGAAGATCTGAAAGAGGCGCGGCGACCGCTGGTGGTGATAGCGGCCAGTTCTTTACATGAAGCCTTCGATACCGCCCGTCTCCAGGCGGCCCTGGCGATGGCGGCGAGGTTAAAGCCGCTGCCCGGTGGTGGATCGCCGATCCTGTGCCTCATGAACAGCGGAAATGTGCAGGGTGCCATGGATGCCGGCGTGCATCCCGATTTTCTGCCGGGTTACGAACCGGTCAGCGACGACATGCACGGCAAGAACCTCGAGTCTTTGTTCGCCGCCATCGAGGAAGAGCAGATCAAGGCGGTGCTCCTGTTGGGTGAAGGCCTGGCCGACACCATGGAGCAGTGCGGCTTCGATCCCGCCTGTTTACAGCGATGTGAGATGTTCATCGTACTGTCATCCCATCGAAGCCGGGACACCGACCTGGCGCATACCCATGTCCGTATCGCCGGATGGGGTGAGTGCGGGGGCACGAAGACAACGGTCTATCGCCATATCCTGCGCGCGCGGGCGGCGGTTTCCGGTCACGCGCCGGCCCGCAGGGTGCTGGGCGCCGCAGCGGCGGCGCTGGGAGCGGGAGCGCTGGGAGCGGGAGCGCTGGGAGCGGCGGCGCTGGGAGCGGGAGCGCTGGGAGCGGCGGCGCTGGGAGCGGCGGCGCTGGGAGCGGGAGCGCTGGGAGCGGCGATCGAGCCGAAGCCGCCCATGTATGATCGCGGCACTGAAGATGCAGATTCCCGGACAATCTGGCCCTGGCATCCCCGATCAGCCGCCGAGCTGCCCCTTCCCCGCTTGCAGGGGTATCCCCAGGAGCATTCGGCCGACTACCCGCTCTTGCTCACGATCACCCGCCGGCTCGGTGACGGCCAACCGCTCTCCGAACACAGTATGAACATCGTTCCGCTCAGACGCGACGGCATGCTCCAGATGTCGTTCCAGGACGCGCGACACCTGGGGATCGAAGAAGGCGCAGAAGTGATAGTGGAATCAGAACGTGGGGCGGTAACCCTGCGGGTGGCACTCGACAATGAATTACCCGTGGGCACGGTTTCTATGGCAATGGGAGCGCCATGGCGGCGGCTGTTGGCGACGTTCAATCTGGCCGCCTGGCGACGTGAAGGCCGGTTGCCGCCGGTGTATGTCCGCATCTCGATTCCATAGCTGTCCAGCCCGGCATTTGATTAGAAATTCTCAAGCGATGACGATCGGGACGGAAATGGAGCATGTCATGCAAACATACCGCGCAAGTCCGGGTCATGGAGCCTGTTTCGGTGACGGGAGCTAAGGCTGTGTCTGGCTCCGCCTGGCGCAGTTCCATGTACCGATGCCTGTCCCTTGAGAACCGACCAGGGGAGTTCATCCGTTTTCCCTTGCACGTGTCTCAGGGATGTGAGATTCTCCCTGCCCACCCGTCCTTGACACCGGGATCCTTGGTCCGACATGGGGGCAGGAACGACGGTCGGCAACCAGTGCGCACTCCGGCTGCGACGACTGGCAGGAACGACCCGGATGGTCTTTCCAGGCGGCCAGGGTTGAGCGGCATTTGCCGGGACATGAACATCCGCACGGGATCGGCACGATGGGACTGCTGCAACGCCATCAGGGGCAGCGGAAGTGAGGAGCGAGGATGAGCGAGAGCGGCAGGCGGTTCGTCCACCTGCATGTCCATAGCGAGTATAGTTTTCATCGGTCCATCAACCGCATCCGCGGTCTCGTGGACTTGGCGAAAACGCACGGCATGCATGCCGTGGGTCTCACCGATTACTGCAACCTGCATGGTGCCTGGAAATTCAACAGTACCGCATTGCGGGCGGGAATCAAGCCGATCATCGGGTGCGAACTGCTCATCGATGCCGCCTCATATCCAAAAGTCCCCCGCCCCAACGGAGCGCCGTTTCATCTGACCCTCATCGCTCGCACGCGTGAAGGTTTCAGCAACCTCGTGAAGCTCCTGAGCGTTGCTGACCGGCACGCCGGCACCCCGCTGCCGACGGTGCCCATGAACCAGATCGCCCGGCATCACAACGGCCTGATCGCCCTGTCGGGATGCCTGGACGGTGTTGTGCCGCAGCTCATCATCATGCAGCGCATCCAGGAGGTCTTCGGCGTCGTCACGGAAATGCGTCAGATACTCGGTGAAAACGACTACTATTTTGAGGTGCATCCGCCGCTTGTCTCCACTCAGAAATGGGTCAATTCCGTGCTGTTCGACCTGGGGGAGCAACTGTCGATTCCCACCGTTGCCTGTTGTGATGTTCGTTATCCAAAAAGTGCTGATCGGGCCATGTACGAAACCATGTTGAAGCTCGCGCAGGTCACTGGGGACAGCAAATACAACGGTGCCGCCGCGGAGGAGAACGCGGCGTGTTTTTTACCCGCCGCCGAGATATCGACACTATTCAAGGCGCATCCCGAAGCGCTGGACATGACGATTCGAATTGCCGATCGCTGCGAGGCATCCGTGCTTCCAGACAGTACCCGCCGGTGGTGGCAAGGCTCCTCGATGGATACCCCGGACTGTCCCCGGCGGCTCCGCGACAAACTCACCAGCAGGGCGGCAGCACTGGGACTGGATCCCGGGCAGGTCAGGATACGCATCGAGAGTGAATTGAGTTTTTTCGAGGAGATACAGGGCACCAGGTATCTCTGTTTCCTGTCTGAAATGGTTGACGCGATCAAGGCGGAAGGCTGCATTGTCGGTCCTGGCAGGGGTCGCGCCGCCGGCAGTATGCTGTCATATCTCCTGGGTATATCGGCTATCGATCCCATCCAATTCAACCTGCCGTCCAGCCACCTGATCGACAGGTCCGAACGAGGATTTTCCGCCGGACAGCCAGATATCCAGGTCATCACCTGCGAACGGGGATTCAAGCATGCGCTGGGCTGGATACGAAACACCCTGGGCGGTACCCTGATCCACCCCACGATCTTCGCGCGTCCCCGCGCCATGGACTTGGTCCAGCGCTTGTTGATGCTACAGAGTCTCTCGGAAGACAACCTCGGAATCATAAACGATTTCTACCGGCAATTCCCCGGGCAGAGTCTCGGTGCCCTGCAAGGGCAGGCGCATGGGTTGCTCAAGCACCTCAGGGAGTCGGGGGAGCTGTTGGATTTCCTGGTAACGGCGGAGGCGATGGAAAATCTCCCGGTCCATGCCCTGGCTGCCAGTTCCGCGTTCTTCGTCCTGCCGGAATCGATGCCGGCGATCCCGATCTTCAACGACATCCACAACCAAAAAATCGCGCAATGGACGCTCAACGATATCAAGGAAGCGGGATATCTTGGCTTCGAACTCATGCCGGTTTGGGCACTGGACCTGGTAAGCAGCGTCCTGGACAGCATCCATCAGTCGACCGGCACCAGGGTGTCACCAGCAGCACTCATTGACTTCAACGACCAGGCGACCTATGCCATGCTGCATGGAGCCGGAACCCTGGGAGTGCACCTGTTGCACAGAAAGAGCGCCAGGCAGTTGCTGGCGGACCGCCACCCCCATGACCTGGATCAACTCGCGGTAGTCCTGGCCTTCTCCCAGCGCGACTGTCTGCAGCCCGGTGGGGATCACGCCCCCACTCCTCCGCTGCCGGACCGGCTCCGGGAGATACTCGATCCGACAAGTGGCGTGCTGCTCTTCGAAGAACAGGCGCTGGATATCGTTCATCATCTCACCGGACAGGATCATGAAATGATCCGTGAGAGACTGCGCAACCTTGTAAAAAATCCCTCCGACATCAGGTCCTTTCAAGATCAGTTGCTGCGTGCGGCGGGGCGGATCGGCTGGCAGCCGGAATCGATCCGGTCTTTGATCGAGGCGGTCTTCGCCTGGCAGAATCTGCACTCCCGCCCGCATCTTCTATCCACCGCGGCGCTCTCGTTCTGGACGGCGTTCCTGAAATGCCATTACCCCGGACATTTTCTGCTCACCCTGCTCACGCACTGGATGGGACCAGACCGGCCGTTGCCCGGCTTCCGTTATGACCTGGTCAGGCAGGTGATCGCGGAATGCCGGCAGTTCAACCTCAGCGTCACCGGCGATGCGCGATGGGCGCGCTACGTAAAATTGCATGGCGACACCATTGTTTTCTCCTGACGATTTGGCGCGGCCGCCGGACCGGAAGCGCCGGTGGAACATTC
>JAFGDC010000025.1 GCA_016932295.1 candidate division CSSED10-310 bacterium | reverse complement strand
CCCCCACCGCCCATGTACCCGACCTTCCCCACCGCCGCCACCCGCCCCCTTTTGTTTCGACAAGTTTGGCATCACCATCCAGGGGCATACGATTGACAGCAGCACGACCCGCTGCTAGTACCTCATGTACTATCGATAATAACGCGGAGCAGTATTGACTACGGTATCCCGGGAGGAGCCATGAAACGATATACCTTGTCAGCCATTCTCTGTCTCGTTCTCATCCCCACCGGGTTCGCCCGCTGGCACTCGCTGGGCGGTCCGGAGGATGCCGCTCCCCGCCTCGAGGTCATCGAAAGCGGTGCCGGGCGAATCGTGGTGGATGTTTCGCTGCCTGGCTTCAACCTGGATGAGATAAAGACGCCGCGCGGATGGTTTCACGCGGTGACCCTGCCCGGTCACGGCGCCACCCTGGAGGTGGGTAAGCCCGCCGTTCCCAGGATCGACATCCGGCTGGCGGTGCCGCATGGCTGCACTCCCACCGCCGGGATCACCCGCCTGACAAGCCAGACCCTCACCGGCATCACCGTCATCCCCGCCCAGCCGCAGAAGAAGGACGGGATGCCGCCGACATCCTTCTCTATCGACGATGCCTGTTATGATTCACCGGCCGCCTGCCCCACCGAACGCATCGTGGTCTCCCCGCCACGGATCTGGCGTGATATCTCTCTCGTGGAGTTGACCGTCCATCCCTTCCGCAACGCACCGGCGGAAAGACTGCTCGAATGCGCCTCGTTCATGCGGATCGAACTCACCTGGCCCGGTGATGTCGCGCTGGGACCGATCACCTGTGCCGATACCGGCGGATTCCTGCCGCAGTATCGCGCCGCGATCCTCAACTTTGACAGCCTGGAACCGATCGCCGCCACCACCCGCGACGAGCCACTCAGGCTGCTCATCATAGCCCATGATCCGTTGCTCGCGGCGATTCAGCCCCTGGCCGACTGGCACCAGAGGACCGGCCGGCGTACCGAGGTGGTTCCGGCATCCGCCGCCGGTGGCACCAGCGCGGCCTTGAAAGCCTTCATCCAGGACTATTACAGCCAGGAACACATCGAGCAGGTCCTGCTCGTGGGTGACATCGCCCAGGTACCCATGTGCACGGTGCAACAGGGGAGCGATACCGGAATCGGGGATCATGACTACAGTTGCCTGGCGGGATCGGACTATTATCCGGAAATCAGCATAGGCCGGTTCCATACCAGCACTGCGAGCGAACTCTCTCACATGGTTCAGAAGACCTTGAACTATACTCTCGATCCCCCCCTGGACGGTTGGCTGGACAAGAGCATGCTCTGCGCTCACGAGCAGGAGTACCCCAACAAATACACCTATTGTAAAAACGAGATTCTCGGATATACCTACAGCCTGGTTACACCGCAGTTCGACACCTTTTATCCGCCGGAGGGCGCCAGCCACGCGGGAGTGATCGCCGCCATCGAGGCGGGCCGCAATCTGGTGAACTACCGCGGGCACGGCGATGTGGGTGAGTGGAGCTGGAACCTGGGGTGGGACAACAGCGACATTTATGCGCTGAACAATGGTCCTCATACTCCCATCGTCTGGAACATCGCCTGTTTGAACGGCGCGGTCGATTCCGGCAGTGAATGCCTGACCGAGGCGTGGCTCAAGGCGGGCGACGACGGACAGGGCGGTGCGGTCGCATCGCTTGCCGCCACCCGTTCTTCCTACACCACACCCAACCACGATTTCGACAAGAAGTTGTACAGGAGTATCTATGATGAGGGCACCTACCTGATCGGCGACGTCGTAAACGCCGCCAAGGTCGCCATCCTGCCCACCGGCGACTATGGCATTTTCAATGCGCGCATTTATTTCATCAACGGCGATCCTGCCCTCCACATATACACCAGGACACCGGCGGAACCGGTGGTCACCCACAATCCCACCTTGCCCATGGGCGGCGGTGACTTCCAGGTGATAGTGCGGGAAGGCGCCACCCCCGTTTCCGGCGCCGATGTCTGTCTCTGGAAGGGCGACGAAAACTTCCTGGCGACGGCGGTGACCGATGAGACGGGAATCGCCGTGCTGCCGTTGAACCTCACCGCCGTGGGTGAAATTCTGCTCACCGTCACCGCCCATGACCTGCTGCCTTACACCGCAACCCTTGCGGTGGAACCCGCCGGGTGCGGCGCCGTACAGTTGGACCGCGCCTTTTACAACTGCACGGACAGTGTCCGGGCAACGGTCTGGGATGCCGACCTCAATCTTTCGCCGGTCGTCATTGATAGCGCCGCGGTCACGGTATCGTCGGACAGCGAACCGGCGGGCGAACAGCTCACCCTGCTCGAGACCGGGCCCGACACCGCGGCCTTCATCGGATTCCTGCAGCTCTCCGAGACCAATCCAGGGGCGGGATTCCTGCTGGTCTCCCATGGCGATACCGTTGCCGCCGAGTATTTCGACCAGGACTGCGACGGTGCGCCGCGCACCGTGATCGACGAGGCATCACTGGACTGCCAGCCGCCGGTCATCTCCGGCATCGCGGTGGCTGAGATCACCAACGAGTCGGTCACCATCCGCTGGGATACGGATGAGCCAAGCATTGCCCGGCTGCGGCTGGATCCCTTCATTCCGCCGGTGACGGTGCATGAAGATACGCACATGGGACTGCAACATGAAATCCAGGTCACCGGCCTGGCCGAGGATACCGGCCACTACTTCGCTGTCGGCGCCGAGGATGCCGCCGGCAACGTCATCGAGGACACCAACGGCGGCAACTACTACGAGTTCCATACGATGCGCGCCGTCGTGGCATTCGTGGACCAGATGGAGTTCCCCATGGGCTGGACCGAGAGCGGCGACGGACAATGGGAATGGGGTCCACCCCTGGGCCTGGGCGGCGGTTTGTTCGCCGGGCACCCCGATCCGGATGCGGACCACACCACCGGCTGGGGAAAAGTGTGGGGCGTGGACCTCAGCGTCAACGGCAACTACGATGCCAATTCCGATTGCACGCTGCTCTCGCCGCAGATCTGCTGCAGCAACGTGGAGGGATGCCGGCTGGAATTTTACCAGTGGCTGAACCTCAGCTCAGACGACCTGATCTTCAAGGATTCGGTGACGATCGAACTATCCAACAACAACGGCGCCACCTGGCAGCAGGTCCATCTCAATGACGACGGCTACTATTGCGACGAATGGGAACCAGTCTCGTTCGACATCTCCCAGTGGGCCGACGGCCAACCCTTCGTGCGCCTGCGGTTCACCCTCACCTCGCACCTCCTGTTCAACGACAGCGGCTGGAACATCGATGACCTGAAGGTCTGGGGGTACGACAACGGGGCCGGCATCCCGACCCCCACGCCCACACCCACCTGGACCACAGGACCCGGCACACCGACCTATACACCGCTACCAACCAGAACGCCCTCTCCCACCCGCACCCCCACCAGAACACCATCGCCGCCGCCGGTCACGCCGACCCCATGGTGGTCGCCGGCGCCGGTCACCCCTACTCCGGTCCTGGAACAGATCGGCGCCGTCGTACGGATGAATCAGACCATGTTCCACGCCGGCGACGACTTTCTTCTGCAATTGGAATTGTGGAACCATGGCGTGGGAGAACGCGCCGACATATACATTCTTCTCGAAGTGACCGGACTCTACTGGAGCTGGCCCTCCTGGTGCCAGCTCCCACAACTCGATTACGAGACGCTGTACATGCCATACGGTTATGGTGAAGTACGCACCATCCTGACCTTCACATGGCCAACCGACGCTGGCGCATACAGCGGCGCCGCTTTCTGGGGGGCGTTACTGCGGCACGGTACACTGGATTTGCTCTGCCAGCCCGGTATGGTAGTATTCGGCTGGGAGTAGGGACGGAAAATGAACGCGCCGGTGACAGGCTGTTGCATTTTCCTGCTAGATAAGTACAAAGACGGCGAGGGTAACCATGCCGTCACCAACGTTTCAAGGGAGTATCCAATGGCAAGAACGATCCTTTTGAGTCTGCTGGTCGCTGTGTGTGCGACAGGAGCCATCCGGGCCGCCGATGCAGTTCCCATGCATCTCATCCACAATGCCGCCGCCGGTTTTCAGGCGGAAGGTGCCGCCTGGTATCCGGAATGGCGGCAGGCGCACCTGGCGGAACCAGTGGCCATGGAAGACCTGGCGGGAACCATCACCGCCTACCTTTTCCCGGTTTTGGACACACGGGGTTTCGCCGGCTACATCACCATCAGCGCCGTCTATGACTACTCTCCGCTGATCGAGTACACCAGGTCGACTGAATTGTTCGATCGCATCCAGTCGCTGTCTGAAGAGGGCCGGACCCCCGTTCGACTCCTTTTCCTCGGTCCCTTCCGGTACTATATCGAGGTCCTGGATGGGAATGAGCCGGCGGTGCTGCGCACCGGCGATCTCCACGCGATTGATGCCGAGACCCTGCGCCTCGCGGAGCAGACCTACCATTATCCGGATGTCCGGGTGACGGAAGAGGCGGCGGGCGCCTGGGACAGGCTGGCTACGGGAACCTTCTTCGGCGAATCGCGAGCAGTCAGGCGTATCGCCAACGCGCTCCCCTGTTACTGGTACCGCGGCTGTGGCCCCACCACCATCACCATCATGCTGTTGTGCTACGGCGGCAACGGGTATCCCAATCTCTACGAGGAGCGCAGCAGGCAGACATGGTGCTCGTGGGGACGCACCACCGCCTGGAACCTTCACGACGAAGTGGCGAACCGCTGCGGGTTGCCGGTCAATGATTGCGATTACGGATACGGCGTGACCATCTACCAGATGAGTAACGCCTTTACCGCAACGGCCTCCGCCCACGGTTACAATTTCTCCGCGACCAATGATTTTAATCCGACTTACAATGAATACCAGGCAGAGATCAACCAGGACGATCCGGTCGGATTGGCGGTGTACGATGACGGCGGACCTTCTGGTTACGACTCCCATGCCATCTGCGGATTCGGCTACGACTTCGGCGCGCAGCACAACGCCATCCTGTTCGACACATGGAACCTGGTGGAGCATATCTATGCCCTTGAGAACTTCGTCTCGTGGAACATGGTGAGAGCCGAACCCAACACGCAGGCGGGTCCCACCGCCACGCCGACCGGGAATGCGACCCAGCCGCCGGCCACGTCCACTCCCACGCCGACACCCACTCAGCCGGCCCATACCCCCACGCCGGCCCCCCCGACCGCCACGCCGACTCCCACCCCGAACATGGGCGATGACTTGAATATCGATCTCACCCTGACCCAGTCCCTGTTCCACCCCGGCGACTGGTTCTCGCTCGATGCCATCATGAACAATCCTGGCGTCGCCGGCAGCTACCGGCTCATAGTCATATTCGACATTTCCTCGCTGCTCGTGCCCGAACCCTATTTCTTCTATCCCTCCTGGACCGGCAACCTGGAATATGAAGTGGTATCGCTTCCGGCCGGCAGCAGCAGCCACATGACGATCATGGCGTTCACCTGGCCCGTCACCGGCGGCTTCGCATCCGGCCTGCGCTTCTGGGCCACCTTGATGGATCAGAACATGTCCATCGTGAGCAACATCGACAGCACCATGTTCACCTATTCAGGGTAACGGTACCAGCGGAATATCCCGAACAGTCGCGGCGCCGGCAGGCGCGGGAATCCTGTCGTGTCTCGACAGGGGACGCCGTGGATACGCATGCAGGGGTATGGAACGGGGAACACCGCCGCCACCCGCTGGAATCGCTACTCGTTCAAGCTGGTCACATCCCTTGCGGTGGAAACCCATCCAGCCGCCTCCACCAGCCACTCCGCCACGGTGGCACGACGGCTTTCGGGCCGGAGGCTGAACCGCGCGGCCAGCGCAGCGCCAACCCGCAACCGCCTGGACTCATGCAGGGGAAAGATCCATCGACCCCAATGCGTGTAGTCGGGCGAGGGTTCGTTGGAGAGCGTTATACCATTACCCAGGTCGGCCCTGAACCAGGCCGCCAGGGCGTTGCACCGCATGGTCCGATGAATGGTGAACACCGCCTCCGTCGCGAAGCCGGCAGCGGCTTCCGCCACGGTTATTGAAGCGGGATCCACCCGCCACATGAGGGCGGGAGTCGCACAGAGATGCTCCATGCGGATCTCCGACCTGCAGCAATGCAGCCGCTCCCGCTCGTGGACCGCGATGGCCGAATACTCGAGACCGTACGGCCGGTTCAGCCAGAACGTCACATCCGCCTCGAGCGCGTCGTCGAACGCCGGCGCAAACCACGATTCGACCGTTCCCGGAATCATGATCCCATCCGGTTTGAGCCAGCGGTCCCTGGCTCGGGCCACCACCGGCAGCAGGTTTTCGTCCACCCCGTACCCGCCGAGCCATTCCGACACGATCATGTCCACCGGTTCGGGCAGGTCCGCCTCGTCCATCTCGCCATGAATCACATGGATTCTATCATCGAGTCGATTCTCCCTGATGATGCGTTCCGCCAGCACGGCAATCGAGGCTCTCTCCACCGCATAGACTTTTCGAGCCCCGGCACGGGCGGCGAACATGGCAAGCAGCCCGGTGCCGGCGCCCAAATCGAGCACCGCCATACCGGGCGCCACCGCGGCCTCGATGGCGCGGCGGAAGGATTCACACCGCAGTTCATCACGGAGCATGAACCGGTGCACATCGAGATCGTGATAATCTATTTCCAACGGCATGGGCACCTCCATTCAGCCGCTCAGCACGCATCCTGCCATGGCGGAACACTCACTCCATCGAACCACGCGGCGCCACCAGAAGAAGTGCGCGGCGCCGGCCGCGCCGTGGTTTGCGCGACGGGCCCCCGCCGCCGCGCCTCCCAGACTGACAGAAAAACCGCAAAAAATCGACCACCTCATCGCGCACCCCGAACCGCGGCGTCTCTTGCCCGAACCGTCGGGGTTGTTTACTCTGTTCTTCCAATCAACCGGGAGGAACACCATGGAGTATCAAGCTATCGGCCGGGAGGAGAAAACCAGCGCCGCGCCGGCCCGGATCCTTGCGGGACTCGTGTTGCTTGTCATCGGTATCGGACTGGCCGGCTGGATCGTGCTGAACATCATTCATGCCATGAAGCAGGGTATGAACTACGACTTCATCGCTGACCTGATGCCGAAAGAAGCAGCCCGCACCCTGGTCATCGAGGGCCAGAAAGTAA
Source organism: candidate division CSSED10-310 bacterium (assembly GCA_016932295.1). The sequence goes on along the minus strand of JAFGDC010000025.1, from coordinate 11,333 downwards.
CCATTCCGGAGGCGCTGTTCCGGTTCGCGGCATACTCAACCACCGCGTTCCTGCTCTTCGTCATGGCCATGATCGCAACCGCGTTCCTGTCCGGCGGAGTCAAATTGTTCACTGGCGGAGATTCCGCAGATAACGCCGCCATGCGGTTGCAACTGGAGCATATCAACAAGACGCTTGTTCAGATCAGGGACCGCGGCGCACCCCCCCTGGGCTGATCCCCATGACCATCCTGATCAGCGGCTTCGAACCATTCGGCGGCTACGGTATCAATTCGTCCGGACTGGTTGTCCAGGCGCTGGCGGACAATCCCCCCATGCCGATCCGCACCGCACTTCTCCCGGTCAGCTATGATCGATGCTTCTCCACCCTCCAACCACACATCACCGGGGACATACAGGCCATTGTCATGCTCGGAATGAACGCCAGGGAATCCGCCATCCATATCGAACGACTCGGCGTCAACTGCGCGGATCACAATACCCCGGACATCGACGGCGAAGTGCGGCGCGACCGGCTGCTGAAAACAGGACCGGCCGCCTATTTTTCCACCCTGCCCGGCCGGCGCATCGAAGAACGGCTGCGGGACGCCGGGTTCCAGGTCCGCCTGTCCATGTCCGCCGGCACCTATGTCTGCAACGCCCTGCTCTACCTGACCCTGCATCACCTGGCGACAACCGGACTGACTGTCCCGGCGGGATTCATCCACCTGCCGGCTCCCGTTCACCCCGACGGCGGGTTCGAACCGTCGCACCCCCGCCTGGGGCCGGAATCACTGATCGCGGCGGTCACCCTCATTCTTGCGGCATGTCGCGCCTGATGGCTGAGACCATACGCAACCGGCTGGGGGCATCAGGACGAGAACCGCCTGATCCGAATGCGATCCCGCAAGCATTTCACCGGGCGATCCGCACTCCCAGATCCATCCATTGAAAATCCGGTTCGTACCTGACCCGGTAGGCCGAACGGCAGTACCAGGCATAGCTGAACCAACTCCCTCCCCTGGCGATACGGTATTGCCCCTCGACGGGTCCTCTCGGATCGATCAACAACCCCTCAGGATAGGTAGCCATCCAGTCCCAGCACCATTCGAACACGTTGCCGGACATGTCATGGAATCCCCAGGCATTGGGCTCCCGGGTCATCACCCGGTGGGGGGCGTTGTTACTGTTATTTTTGTACCAGGCGATCCGGGCCAGGTTAGGATGCGTCTTCAGGGCCGGAGACAGGTCACCGTTATACAACGCAGTCCCGGTTCCCGCCCGGCAGGCATACTCCCACTCCGCCTCCGTCGGCAGACGGTAGCCGTCCACTCCATCCACCCAGACGACACGATCGCCTTGGATCTCATAAACCTCCGCTAAACCGGCGCGACGCGAGAGCAGGTTGCAGAACCGGATACAATCGTACCAGGTCACGCTTTCAACGGGGCATTCCGCCCCACATTGCCCGAAATGCGAAGGCGTCTCGCCGGTCACCGCCCGCCATTGAGCCTGGGTCACCTCCGTCATGCCGAGATAATACGATTTCTCCAGCCGGACCACACGAACCCCCTCGTCGGGGTCCCGGCCGACCTCTTTTTCCCTCGGACCAGGATACTCCGGCGGTGGATTTCCATCCGGACTGCCCAGCCAGAATTCACCGGGCTCAACACGAATCATGGTCATCTCGAGATCAGCGATGGCGTACCGTGGTTCAATCTGCGCCCCGATGGCCGGACCACCCTGGCAGACGAGGCACAACGCCGCCGCGAGCATGGCACGCCACCGCCGCTGGGGCGATGAACAACCGGGCCTGACAAGCACAAGCGTGCCCATTCGATCGCCTTGAAACTCCAATCGTCCAGCCATCGAATCCCCCTTACCCGGCATTGCCGATCAGCACCTCCGATGCCGCTCTCATCACCGGTGTTCCATGCTGCCGGTGGACATGCTTCGAGGCGTGCATCCCCCGGCCCGGCGATGCTCAGCCGAGGATCACCTTGGCATACCGTTTCTTGCCGGCGCGCAGGATAATGCAGTCGTCCCTCAGGTCCGATTTGGTAACGATCCTGAGTTCATCCACCACCTTGTCATCATGGAGGTATCCACCGCCGCCGCGGATGAGCTTGCGCGCCTCCCCGATGGAGGCCGCCAGGCCAGCCATCACGAACAGATCGATGAGCCTGATGCCGCCGGTGAGCCGCAGCTCTTCGATGGTGACCGTGGGGATGGTATCGGCGGCGGCTTTCAGCGCGGCTTTCAGATTGGCGTGAAAGAGCTTACGCGCATCCTCCAGCGCTTGCCCCGCCGCTTCCCGGCCATGCGCCAGCGCGGTCACCTCGAAAGCCAGCCGCTCCTTAGCCTGGTTTATTGCCGCCCCGTCGAAGGCGCTCAACTCGTCGATCTCCTCCAGGGGCAGGAACGTGAACAACAACAGAAACCGCTTCACGTCACGATCATCCGTATTGCGCCAGAACTGGAAGAACTCATACGGGCTCAACAGGTTGGAATCAAGCCACACCGCCCCGGCCTCGGATTTTCCCATCTTCTGACCGGTTGCGGTGGTGAGCAGCGGGAACGTCATGGCATGCGCTTTGCCCGCTTCCACACGCCTGATCAGTTCGATACCGGCGATGATGTTACCCCATTGATCGTCGCCACCCATCTGGAAGGTGCAGCCGTATTTCTGGAACAACACCAGGAAATCGTATGCCTGGAGGATCTGATAGTTGAACTCGATAAAATTCAGACCGCGTTCGAGGCGCTGCTTGTAGGATTCTGCCGCCAGCATGCGGTTGACGCTGAAATGCACACCGATGGTGCGCAGGAACTCGATGTAGTTCAGGGGCATTATCCAGTCGGCATTGTTGACCATCAGCGCCGCGCCGCCGGCGAAAGAGATGTAATGACTGAGCTGTTGTTTGATAGCGGTGAGGTTGTCCTGAATGATTCCTTCGTCCAGCAACTTGCGCATCTCGGTCTTGCCGCTGGGGTCACCCACCATGCCGGTGCCGCCACCCACCACCGCAATGGGGCGATGACCGGCGCGCTGCATGTGGGCCAGGGCCATGATGGGCACCAGGTGACCGATGTGCAGACTGGCGGCCGTAGGATCGAAGCCCACGTAGCAGGACACGTGCTCCGCCGCGAGCGCCGCGCGGATATCTTCGTCGCCGGTGGTCTGTTGAATGAAGCCCCGTTTGTTCAATTCATCGAATATGTTCATGATTCTCTCCCGCCTGCTGTTGAGTGCTCCGGCTAAAGATAACCGACCGCACCGGGCATGACAAGAGGAGGCCCCGGTCCCCACCCCCCGCCTGCATTCCCCGTTGTCAACAGCCGCTTCTGCAGAGTGTGTTCAATTCGACCTGGCAGCCGGCGCCAGGCAGTGGCCCCGCCACCACTGACGGCGAAAGGGATGGCGGGATCGTTTCACGTATTCAACAAGACAGTAACCGTGGCGGGGGATTGGGTACCGCCAAAGACTGTTGCATCCTGCGGGGCATGTGTCATATTATTACGGTCAAAGTGCCGGCCCCGCGAGGGCGATGGCCTTTCGAAAGATCGACCGAAAGGAGTAGATTCATGCGTTTCCATATCGATATACGATTCTCATCCTTCCTGCTTCTTTTCGTCCCCCTGGTCGCCGGAATGCTGATCCCGGCGATGCCGGCAGCCGCCCAGGCCGATGATGCACCGGCGGCCGCGGCGCCGGCTGATGACGAGTTCCTCGACACGGGTAGTCTGAACGAGGAATCGATGGAATTCGAACCCATCAGCGAGGAAGAACAGGAGCAGATGAAAGAAGAGGAAGCGGAGGAAACCAACCTAGGCGGAACAACATCAGAGGAAGCGATGCCCGGCCAGGAATCCGGCGGCGTAGCCGGCATTCGACTCAAGAACAAGGATGTGCCCCTGGTGGCATGGTTGCCGTCCATCATCATGGGTCTCTGCATTCTGTCGTTCGCGGTCTACCTGATTACAACCCAGGTTCAGTATTTCAAGAAGGTTCGCAGTATCGAACCCTGGAGACCCAGTGAAATCGCCAGGCGCACCAAAATCAAGTAACACACGGCCCAACCGCAGCCGATGACCGAACCTTCCAAACAACCCGGCCCATCCATACCGAAGCGATTCGGGAAACTCCTGTTCGGCGGCTGGATGACCGCTCTCGCCGACATCGACCGGTTGATGAAGATCGATTTCCGTACCAAATACCCCCAACCCTTCCTCGCCCTGCTCATGTTTCTCATACCGGCGGCGGCGTTCTGGTGGATATATGTGCCGGTCCATGAGTTTTTCCATGTATTCGGTTGCTGGGGAGGCGGCGGCACCGTAACCCAGTTGGATATCGATCATCTCTATGGGGGTGCCTTGTTCGCCCGCTGGATCCCCTTCGTGAGCGCCGGCTCGGAATATGCCGGGAGGCTCAGCGGATTCAATCCAGGCAGCGATTCCTGCTACCTTCTGACGGATTTCGGTCCGTTCGTGCTGTCACTCCTGTTCGGAGTTCCGCTGCTGCGGCTCGCCCTGAAACGCGAGAGCATCGCCCTGGCCGGGCCGGGCCTGATCCTGGCGTTCGCGCCGGTGCTGAATCTGTTGGGAGACTATTACGAGATGGGTTCGATCATTGCCACCAGGATAGTCTTCGCCGTCCTGCCGGGTGCCGGACAGTGGGCATCGATGGAAATGCTCCGCTCGGACGATTTCATTAAATTGATCCGGGAGCTGGGTACCAATCCGGCGGTCGCAGATCCCGGCTGGCCCGCCGCCGTCATCACAATCCTGCTGGGCGCTATCCTGGCGATCCTGCTCGCCGGCTTCACCTACCAGGCCAGCCACTGGCTGGCACGCCTGATCATCAAGGACGCGCCGCCCCACACCGTCGATCCCGCCGCCTGAGCGCGCCGCGGCCGAACTCGTCGAACCGGTCTCTCAGATAATCGCCACCGCGGCCTTGTACGATGCATTGAAGCTGCCGCCATCAAGCGTGGTCCCCCACAACTCGGTCTTGACCAGCACCGATCCCGGGCTGCCCGCCGCGGCATACTCGGTGAAGGTCATGAACAGCACGGGCAGGACCACCGCCTGGTCGTTGCCGACGAACTGGTCCAGCGTCCCCGTGGAATAATGAATGGCGCGGCCCGACGCATCGGTGACCGTCAACCGGTAGCCCTCCAGCAGGCCGCCGCCATCCTCCTCATTGTCCTCGCCGACGATATAAAGCGACAGCAGGTATCCATCGGTATCGGGTGTCACGGGGCCATACGTGAGGTGGATGGTGAAGCTCACCGAGATACTCCCGCAGCCCGCTGAAATACACATCAGCAACAGGCATATCACCGGCGTGAACCGGGTGCTCCGCAATGCTCGCGTCATAGAAAACCTCCAGAAAACCGGTCATGACAGCCAGGAATCCGCCACTCCCGACCAGTACAGCATACCAACCGCCGCGACGGTCCTCCAAGCGGTCATCCATCCAGACGCGGTGCGGGAGCGATGGGCTGTTGTTTGAACCACGGCCGGCGGAAAAAGTTCACATCGAATGAGCCGGCCTCCGCCGAGTCGGTGGAACGAACCGGCGCCGTATCTACCCGCGGATATCCAGCGGTGCCGGCCGCCGCCGCTCAGAACGTGATGGTGGTCTCCAGTTTCACGCCCTCGAAGTCCGGGACGGTGCGGCACATGCCGCCGGAGCAGACCAATCCCCCAGGCTGCGCGCCATAGAGCACCTTGGCGGAGAAATGACTGCACGGAGTGACTTCCACCTCGCCCGCCCAGAGATCGTCAAAATCGTCGCCGCGCCTGTAATCCCAAGCATAGTGCGCGGTGATCGACAGGTACGGACTGAATGAATAGGTGAGAAAGGAGCGATTTTCATCCCTGACTTCCACCTGGTCGGGCAGGGACGTTCCAAAGATAAACCGTTCTTCCTTGCGCTTCGTCTCCACCGCCAGCGTCAGACTGTGGCGCTCGGCAAACGTCACCTGGATATCCAGGTTGATCCGGTCCTGGGTGGTCTCGATCTCGCCGGTGATGGTCTCATCCGTATAACGGTGACCGTACACGCCATGCACGTACAGCCAGTCGCCGGTGTACTCGATACCGCCGTACGTGTGCGTCAGGTCGACATTTCCGCCGTGGTCCTCGAACACCCCGTGGCTCGCATGCAGCAGGGTTCCCACCGCCGGAACGAAGTAGCTCACCTCACCCCGGAAGCCCCTGATGTCCTCGTGATCGTTGGCCTCATCCTCGCGGTCCGCCGACGGCGGCAGGTTGTACTGGTAGTAGGGACTGTCCTTGGGATAGGTGAAATGGTCGTAATCCTTGTATTCCACCAGCACCACCACGCCGGCGAGCGAGGTCGTCAAACTGCCGTACAAACCGGAACCGTCAGGAATCCGGTTGTACGATTCCTCCTCGTCGCTCAGCTTCGAATCCAGCTCCGCATACTCGCAATACAGGTCGAACAGGTCGTTCGGAGCGGTGAAGGAAACATCGCCGCCATACGCCTGGTACTCGTTCAACCGGAGGTCCATCTCGTGTACCTCGGACCAGACATAGTTGGCCCCGATACGCAGGCTGTACGGCAGATTCCCCTGCATCCGCGCCGCATACACCTTGTCCTTTTCCGCGATCCGGAAGGTGGGCAGCGGCCTGGTCACCTCCCCGCCGCTCAACAGCAATTCGAAGGAAGTAGTGGCCAGCTTGAACAACCCGCCGTCGATGGTGTCTTCGATATCCAGCGACTCGTTCTTCTGTACGCTCAGGGTGAGACCCCGTCCCAGCGAAAGGTGGAAGTCACCGGCCCGCACCGACACCGGACTCATGCGGAATTCCAGGAAGCGCTTTTCCAGAATGAAATCATTCTAATCCTTGATATCGGTGAGCGGCACAGCCAGCGCATTCGAGTACTTCTGGGTTCTGAATTGCAGGCCGATCAGCAGCGGCCTGGACTCCATCCTCACATCCAGGCGATTCTTCACCTCCGTGTAGTCGTTTTCCTCATCGAATTCGTTATCGGCATAGTAAAAATACTCACTGCCGTAAATGGAAGTCGCACCGAGCCACGGAAGCTTGAAACTGAATGCCGCCGCCCGGGTTCCCAACAGGACCGTCAGGCACAACCACGGGACAGCCAGACGAACACCCGCCCCGGTCACTTCGAGCATCCTTCACCGACGCCGGCGGCTTGATTCTCCGGCAATTCTTCCAGCAGCGCCAGCAATTCCTCGCGCACCCTGACTTCATCGCCCGGCTTGTAACCACGATGGGTATGGCGCAGATTGCCCTCGTGGTCGATCAAGGCGGTGAACGGCGGCGTCCGTTCCGGGTGGTACTTTTCCACCACCGCCGAATCCACGTCCAGCAAGACCGGAAACGTATATCGGAACTGCTTGACGAATTTACTCACCTGGGCGGAATCGGCCGCCTTGTCCGAGGAGATGCTGAAAAACACGAGACCCTTATCCTTCAGCTCCCCGTAAATCTCGTTCAGCTTCGGCAGTTCCTTCCTGCACGGTTGGCAATAAGTGGTCCAGAAGCTCACGAGCACCACCCTGCCTTTCTGGTCCTCCAGTTTCACCAGGTTCCCATCGAGATCCTTGAGTTCGAATGCCGGGGCCGGACCGGCGGCGGCGCTTGATACAACCAGGAAAATAGCGATCAGTGCGGTGAAGAATATCCGTCCCATCCTGAGGCTCCTTTCTTGATGGTCACAACTGATTCTTATAACGGCGCCGGGGGGAGAATGCAAGGCGTCGGATACCCCTCTCCACCACCAGCGCAGGCAAGTGTATCCCCACTGCATGGCCGGGGTAAAGGGAGCCGCCGCCGGGTCACGCATCGGCTCGCGCATCGCCCCCCGTCAGTCCGGCGCGGCTGGACGTCAATGTTTGGAATACAATGCGTTCTGACATCGTCCGGGAGTTGGCGTACGGTGCCATGATCACCAACGCTTGCTGCCTGCGCCCCCGACGGCCCGTTCCGGAGACCGTGCAACCCTATCCCGGTAACCGACCACTCATGGACGAACCCACACAGGAGGCAACCGGCGCCGGCAATGCCTGCCGCAACCAGCCGTGGCAACGGCACGAAGACGGAGGACACGATGAAGCACTTGATCCTTTTTCTGATCATTTCCACCCTCGTCCCGGCGACCATCATTCAGGCCGTCGAGGTCGATTCGTGGGAGCACGCCATGCGCACCGCCGCAGACCGGGAGGTGCCGATCCTGCTGACCATCGGCATCAGTTGGAGCCCCCAGTCGCAGAAGTTCGAACAGGCACTGCAGGAGGATCCGGCTCTGAAGAAATTCATCGACGAGCAACTGGTCCATTTCAAGGTGGTGGCGGAACACGAACCGGGCGCCGCGCTCGCCAGGAAGTTCGGCGTGGAAAACTATCCCTATTTCATTCTTCTCAATTCCGCTGGCGAATTAATGGATCGATGGTATGGCTATGGCGAATGCACTATTGGCCGACTCCAGACCATCTGCGATGATCCGGTGACCCTGAACCAGCGCCTGGCGCGCTTCAGAATGCATCCAACGGAAGAGGATGCACGGCGACTGGGCGAACTCCGCCACGCCGAGGGACTGTTCGCGGAGGCGGCCGCGTTCTACCAGCGAGCCAGCGAATTGAATCCCGATTCCGAAGTGGAATACGACATGCTCATCCTCACCGCCATGGCCTACGGTAATTACTACAAGCTGTTCAGTGCCGGCCAGTTGAAGGCGCAGGCGGACGCCATCCTGAACGGACCCCGCCGGACGCCCGAAAAGCTCGTCAAGATCGCCTTCGCCATGGGCAAACTGGCCAACCGGGAAAAGGACCTTTCCTACTTTCTGCCCTACCTCAAGACCGCCGTGGCGGAAACCGCGGACATCGATGACCCGGAACTGCAGAAGCTGCGCCGGGTGCTGCTCCCTGAATACGAATTGTACATCACTAAAAATCTTGACAAGGCGCTGGAATACCAGAAGCAGGCGCAACCGGAGGACTGGCTCGAAAACGCGGCCCTGATGAACAATTTCGCCTGGTGGTGTTTCGAGAACAAAATCAACCTCGACGAGGCCGAGGAATTGGCGCGCAAGGCCTTGAAGCTTGCCGTCCCGGGTCGCGAAACCGCCAATATCAGCGACACGCTGGCGGAAATCCTCGCCCTCAAGGGTGACCTCAAGAGCGCCGTCAAATTCAGCCGCAAAGCGGTGGAGGCGGACCCGGAATACGACTACTTCCAGAAACAGCAGCAGAAATTCGAGAGCATGCTCGCCAAGGGAAAACACTGAACCTTCCTCTGCCGGGCGGCCGGAGGAGACATCTCGCTCCGGCCGCCCGGTTCATGCTATGCTCACAGCGGAGTGCCCATGGCCAACAGCGGTGACGACAACATCGACAGAATACTGGTGGAGCGGTTCCTTGACGGTCGCGGCGAGGATACATTCCGTTGTCTCTATGGCCGCCACGCGCCTCGACTCAACACCCTCCTCACCAGGCTGGTGGGAGCCTGCAACGGCGATGCGCAGGACCTTGTCCAGGCCACCTGGATCAGAGCCATCCAAAACCTCCAGCGATTCCGCTGGGAATCAAGCCTGCGTACGTGGTTGACCGGAATTGCCCTCAATTGCTTCCGAGAGTATATTAGAAAAAGGAAACGGACGAGCGGCGAGGATTGGTTCGACCGGGTGGACCTGACCCAGCCGTCGAAACCGCACCGGGCGATCAACCTGCTGGACCTCGAACGGGCGGTCATGGCCTTACCCGACGGCTATCGCGCGGTGCTGATCCTGCATGATATCGAGGGGTACACCCACGAAGAGATCGGTCGTTTCCTCGGTGTAGAGTCTGGAACGTCAAAGAGCCAACTGTCCCGGGCGCGGCGCGCGGTGCGGGTCAGGCTGGCGGAATCGAATGGGAAGCGTCATGAAAATAGATGACTACATGGAACTGAGCGACGAGGAACAGGCGGCCTACCGGGCGCTGAGCGGCGTTCACTGCGAGGCAGCTCTGCACGAAGACGATGTGATGGCTGCCCTGCGACGCCGGCGGTTGCTGCGGAAGCCGCGGTACCGCCTGCCGTTGTTCGCGCGCACGGCAATGGCAACGGCGGTCATCATCGTCACCTTCATTCTCGGCGTACAATACGGACGCAATACCAATCCGCCGACCAGCTCGAGACAGGCGGTCGCGACCGGCACACCGGGTCATGCGACCCAATTCCATCGAGCCTCCGAGGACCTGCTGGCCACCGCCAACTACCGCTTGGAACCAGACCGGCCCGGCAACGGCATGATCCTGTTCACCAAGATGCTGGGTCAGTGACCGGCGCCACGAGATTCACCCACGCGATTCGGGAACACCTGCGGAAAACCGGATAATCCCGGCCGGAAAGCGCGGTCCCACCGAGTTCCCGTCGTGTTATTCAAAATCGAACGAACACATGGCCACATTGCTCATCAGAGCCCACCCGCCGGGCTCCAGCAGCGCCCCCCAGAACAGGATGTCACTGGCTGCACCAGCGGCCGACGGCCAGGTGAAATCCAGGATTACCTCCGTTTGGTCCCAATCCTGTCCGTAGTGCCGCCAGACGGCGGCCAAGTCCGGCGTCCACGCCGGCCAGAACCAGTAGTCTCCGTAGACGTCCAGCACGATGTAATGATCAACCTCCACGGTGAACCCCCGGTTCACTGTCCGGCAGGTCAACAGGAACGGATCGCCGGCACGGTACAATCCCAGGTTTGTGGTCAGGCTCACGGCACGTGTGCCAGGAGTGGGATAGGGTGACGGGATGGGCGTCGGAGTACCCGGCGGCCGCGTCGGAGACGGTGGCCCGGTAGGCGAAATGGTAGGTGGAATGGTTGGTGGGACGGGAGTGGCGGGCGAGGGCAGGGTCACTTCAGCAGCGTAGATGTCGGTATCTCCGTCCCGATCCGTACACCAGGCCACCATGGCCCGGCCGCCGCCCATCCGGATAGCGGCCGGCTGCAGGTCGCGGCCGAATGAGTTCTCGATGATGTCCACCCGCCAGCCGTCCGGCTCCCGCACGGCAATCCGCAGGGAATGATCCGCCGGCGACAGGCACTTGGCATGATGGAACACGTGGGGCACGCCGCCGTCCACTACCAGGTCCGGACAACGTTCCAACTCGACCGAGGCCGCGGCGGTTTCCTCCGTCCCCCAGTGCCCGCCGTCATGATGTACGGCCATGATGGCATCATCCAGAGTATACGCCAGCCAGAGCCCGCCGGCGCCGTCAGGAGCAGCGCATGGTTCGCCGGCATCGCAGGCGGGCGAGGATACAACCGTCACGGGGCTCCACATGCCGTTGTAACGCCGGGTCAGGATACGCCACCTG
>JAFGDC010000250.1 GCA_016932295.1 candidate division CSSED10-310 bacterium | reverse complement strand
TGTTGCAGTCGATTGAGTTCGTCCTCCAGTTCTTCGATCTCACCCGGTCGCGGCGCTGTTCGGTCGATTTCATCACTCAAGAATCGGAGCAACAGGATGCGCTCGCGACGCTCACGCCTGGTCTGTTCGAAACGACGGCGACGCTCGCGCAGTATCCGCCGCTCAACGTGGAGCTTCTTCACGGCGGCACGCTGAGGCATGAGGTCACCATAGGCATCCACGAAATCGATGTGCCGCCTTTCATCGAGCAGAGCCTGGTGATCGTGCTGTCCATGAATTTCAACCAGTTGAACTCGCAGGTCATGAAGTGCCGTCACGGTCACCCCACGGTCGTTCACGAATGCCTTGGAGCGGCCATTGTCGAGCAATTCGCGCCGGATGATGAGTTCCTCTTCCGGAGGCTCCCCGCCTTCGCTCCGGGCGACTCCTTCCGGCGTGTAAAACCTAGCCTCGACCATTGCCCGATCGGCGCCGGTCCGCAGCATATCCGGTTTCAGCCGGTCTCCCAGAACGAATCCGAGGCCGGCGATGATGACTGACTTGCCTGCTCCGGTCTCGCCGGTGATGATGTTGAATCCGGGACCGAATTCGATGGTCTGGTCCAGGATCGTGGCCAGGTTGACGATCCGCAGTTCAAGCAGCACGGCATCCTCCTATCGGGTACCCCACTTGAGCTTGGTCCTTAGCACATGGAAAAAGTTCTGGGTCGGATATTGGATCAGGGGAACAGTGAGTCGGGCCTTTTTCACCGTCACGACATCGGCATACTGCAGGGAATGTCCGACCTGGCCGTCGAGCGTGACGGTCACTTCCTCGCGGTAGCGGGATTTTAGTATCACATCGACGGTGACCGCGTCGGACACCACCAACGGGCGCTGTGTCAGCGTATGCGGGCAGATGGGCGCCAGGATGAGGGCCGCCATGGTGGGTTCGAGGATAGGCCCGCCGGCGGAGAGGGCGTACGCGGTCGATCCGGTCGGAGTGGCGATGATAAGACCATCCGCCTTGTAGACCGTCATGAGCTTTTCATCCACGTACGTTTCCAGATCGATGATGCGAGCCAGTGCCGCCTTGTTTATCACGACATCATTGAGGGCACAGTTGGTTGCAATCACCTTGCCGGACCTGATGATGCTCATCTCCAGCAGCATCCTCCGGGACACTGTATACGCGCCTGCGCAGATCGCCTCGAGGGCGGGATAGAGTTCCTTCAGGGTGATGGCAGTGAGGAATCCCAAGCCGCCCAGGTTCACCGCAAGCAGGGGGATCTGCCGCTGGTGGCTCCTCCTGGCGACTGAAAGGAGGGTTCCGTCACCACCCAGTACGATGATCATGTCGACACGCTCGATGATTTCATCCCGGCTGCAACTGGCGCCGTTATCCACGAGGGCGGCCGTCGCCTCGTCCATGATGGTATCGAATTCATGACCGCGCAGCCAGACGAGCAACTCGGCAACCGTACGACGGGCATGGGTGACATGCGGTTTGGCAATGATTCCGATCCGTTTGAAACAGTCCTTCTTGTTCATAAGCATACGAGTGCCTCGTCAAGGGCGCCGGCGGTGACCGTCCCGGAAAAGTGGATAAAGACCTCCCGGTTACCGTCTCCACCTAATATCGGACAAGGATAAACCCGGACCGCGGCAAAGGGAAGGGAAGCCGCACTGCTGATGACATCCCGCACCGCCCGGCGGATCGATTCCGGGTCCCGGACGATGCCCCCCTTGCCGAGACGCCCTCGACCGACCTCGAACTGGGGTTTGACCAACACGACCAGATCGGCTCCGGGAGCGAGCAACATGGCAACGGGTTCCAGCACCAGTCGCACGGAAATGAACGACACATCCACCGTACACAGGGTGGCCTTCTCCGGCAGCAGATCTGCGGTGACATGCCGGGCGTTCACTCCCTCCAGTTGGATCACGCGCGGATCCGCCGCCAGTCCGGGATGCATCTGCCCATGCCCCACGTCGAGACAATACACACGGCGCGCCCCACGGCGGAGCAAACATTCGGTGAATCCACCGGTGGACGAACCCACATCCAGCGCCACGGCACCAGTCACCGTGATGGAAAACTCATCCAGCGCGGCAGCCAGCTTGGCGCCGCCCCTGCCGACATAGTGCTCGAGAGGAACCGTGCAAGAGATGATCGCATCAGGCGCCACCTTGATCCCCGGCTTCAGGACCGGGCGATCATCGATCCTGACCCAACCAGCGCGGATCGCGTGCCTGGCCCGTTCGCCGCTGGAGAAGCGGCCGGAAGCCACCAGGCGACGATCGAGACGTTCGCGATCGTTCATCGGCTGTTCTCCCTTGCCTGGACCTATAAACCTCATGCTTCCCGGCGATCGATGTCTCGTCGCCGGATTCACGCTTCCGGAGTAAATGGTTCGCTCTGGAACCCTTCCTCGCGGCGGCGGAGTTGTTCAAGCCCTCCCATCGGGCCGCTGATCCTGGCGGAGAGCGCTGTGTACAATCGCAACGCCTCCAGGACCAGCGTCATGCGTTCAGTCAGGGACGGGCTGGCGGTTTCCAGGCGCCGCACTGTTTCCCTGAGCCGCTCAAGGCCTGTCTCGAAGGAAACGTCGTGATCCGGCAATGGTGTATCAACGGGCATACTCGACTGTCCTGGTCTCACGGATCAAGGTCACCTTGATTTCCCCCGGGTATTCCAGTTCGCTTTCGACCTTCTTTGCCACATCCCTGGCCAGCATGAGCATCTCGGCATCGTTGATATCGTCTGGCTTGACGATGATGCGCACCTCGCGGCCGGCCTGGATGGCATAGGATTTGTCTACTCCCTTGAAGGAATCGGCAATGGCTTCGAGTTTTTGGAGGCGTTTGATGTAGGTCTCGAGAATCTCCCGCCTGGCACCCGGACGAGCGGCGGAGAGTGCATCGGCTGATTGGACCAGGACCGCTTCGATGGACTGCGGAGTCACGTCGTTGTGATGCGCGCCCACGGCGTGCACCACGTCCTCGGACTCATTGAGCTTGCGAAGGAGTTCAGCGCCGATCTTGGCATGGTTGCCTTCGACCTCGTGGTCCACTGCCTTGCCGATATCGTGGAGGAGTCCGGCACGCCTGGCCATCTTGGCGTTCACTCCCAACTCTTCAGCCATCATCCCGCACAGGAAGGCGACTTCCCGGGAGTGCTGCAAGACATTCTGTGCGTAACTGTAGCGATACTTGAGGCGACCCAGCAGGCGGATCACATCGCCATGGAGTCCGTGCACTCCGGTCTCGAAAGCCACCTGTTCGCCCACCTCACGGACCGATGCATCCATTTCCTTTTTGACCTTGTCGACAATTTCCTCAATTCTGGCGGGGTGGATTCTCCCGTCGGCGATAAGCCGTTTCAAGGCCGTCGCGGCCACTTCACGACGATAGGCATCGAATCCTGACAAGATGACCGCTTCCGGCGTATCATCGATGATCAGGTCGATCCCGGTGGCCAGTTCGAGAGCCCTGATGTTCCGGCCTTCGCGGCCGATGATCCGGCCCTTCATCTCGTCATTCGGCAGCGCCACGACGGACACGGTGCTTTCCGCCACATAATCTGAAGCGCATCGCTGTATGGCGGTGCTGACGATTTCCTTGGCTTTTCGTTCCGCCTCGAGATTCGTGTTCTCGATGATCTTCTTGATGGTGCCGGCGGCTTCGGTCTTTGCTTCTTCCTCCATCTGTGACATCAGGATGCGCTTGGCCTCAGCGGTGGAGAATCCGGAAATCCGCTCGAGCATTTTCTGTTGTTCCTCGAGCAGCGATTCGACCTGGCGCTCCGAGGCGGTGACTTTTCTGTCACGATTGTCAAGTTCCGCCTTCTTGCGGTTCAGGGCGGCATCTTTTTGTTCCAGCAGGTGTAGTTTTCTATCCAGGTTTTCTTCCCGCTGCAGGAACCGTTTTTCCATGGCCTGCAATTCTTCACGCCGCTCCCGCGTGGTTTTCTCAAACTCGCTCTTCATGGAAAAGAAGCTTTCTTTTGCTTCGAGCTTGGCCTCCTTAACGATGGAATCGGCATCCCGCTTGGCCTTGGTAAGAGTGCGCTGGGCTTCTTGTTCAGCGGATTCTTGTACTTTTCGACTGACTTTTCTATTGATGATGAAGCCGATGAAAAAGGCGCCGAGAGCGACGCCGGCGATGATCACCAACAAGATTACAGGACTGAGATCTGGCACCGCGTTATCCTCCCTGGTGAAGGAGAGGAAAGCCGCGGATTTCTCTAAGCGGCGCCGCGCTGTGCGTGGTCTCCGTTCATCACTGGTGAACCGTTACGCCATCCGGCCGCCGAGGGCGGCGCGGAGGGCGGATGATCGACATGGAGCTGCAACCGGAAGGTGAAGGGATTGATGAAATCCCCCGCCAGAGTCGTGTGATCGGCGTTATTGAACCTGGCAAGCCAGGTGGGTTCCCAGCCGGGTGCTTCACGCTTCCCCGATGACGAGGCATGCACTCCGCACGCTATCCCGGGATCCCTTTTACTAAGTGTTGGCTCAATTTCAGCTCGAGCATCACCTACTCCGCAGGGGATTTTCTTCGACATTGTACTACGAGCGAGCACCATGTGCGGCAGCAGCAGGGAAAAAAAAAGCAGGACAAGGCTCCCACCGCGGTTCGACAGATCATGCTGCACGGTGCTTACAGACGGCCCGGCGGTACACGTCATCTCAGGTCAATTCCTGATCGATCATCTTGATGAGATCGCTGCTGCGCCGCTCGATCTGCGAGGCCGTATTTTCAAGTTCATCACGCATCCTGAAGTAGTCGTTGGCGATATTCAGTGCGGCCAGAATGGCGACATTTCCGATACCGCTGTCGCCGATCTGCGAAGAGATTTCCTGCATTTTCTCGTCCACGAACGCGGCCAGCCGCTGCACCACCTGCGGGCGCCCCTCGCTGACCAGCGTATAGGACTTGCCGAAAATCGTTACCTGCACCGTATCCACGCCACTCATCGCCTTTCGCGTTCCCTCACGTTCCGGCCGGCATTTCTTTTCAGACAACGCCTGACCGATCCAGGTCGGCGAGAATCTTCTCGATTCTCTCCCGCACCTGTTCGCGCTCCTTACGGAGACCTTCGGTTTCTATGCGGACACTCTCCAACTGCTGAAGAGAAACCCGTAACTTTTCCGTTTCCTCCCTTTTCTGTTTCAGTTCCATCTCCATTCGACGCTTCTGCTCGAGGAGATCATTTTTCTCGCTTTGTAACGTTGTATTTTCTTTCTTCAATGTACTGACCGCTTCGATCAGCCCCATAATTTTTTCCTGCAGGCGATCCATAATGCTTGTATTCATCTGTCGGTCCATTTCCTCAGTCATAAATAGTTGGCGCCACGTTCATAAGCCCACACACGGTGCCATCATAATGAAGGGCTTGAAAAGTGTAAAGGAGTTTCTTTTCACGCGCCTGCCGGTGATCCTCGACACCGCCCTCAGCGGCTCAGCTCCCTCTGAAATGCCTCTATGTTCTTGTTGTTG
>JAFGDC010000249.1 GCA_016932295.1 candidate division CSSED10-310 bacterium | reverse complement strand
CGCCATGCCAGTGGCGCTGATAAAGACACCACTGAAGGCACACGAAGGCGCTTTTCGTCAGACAACCGCTCCTCTTTACTGATCCACCTCAGGCTTATATCGAAACCGAAGCAGTGTTGCTGCGTGGCCGCTCGGGGGCATTCGATCGGGTTGACGAGTCGCGGCGTGTCCCTGGTCGGTGGCGATCGTCGTCATTGCCCGGCGTGCACGATCAACAACCTGCGCCGTTGGTTGCCCGACCTCAATCCACCATGCGTTGGAGGTGTTGGCACAGGTCACTCATGGCCGCCGCCACCGCAAGGCGGCAGATCGAATCATCCATGGTGATGAGACAGCTTCGGTAGCGTGCCGCGGCTGCCAGGTACATGGCCGTCCGGAAGGGCAGGGAGTTCACGGTCATGAGTTCGAATGCCGCATGCATGAGGTCCACGGCGGGGATCGTCTCCAGCGGGCAATCGATGAAGCAGGAGAAGATTCGCTGTGCTTCTCCCATGTTCAGGCGGTTTTCGGTCAGGAGCCCGCTCAGGATTTCGCCGAACTCCACCACCATCAGATCCGGTGCCGCCAGACGGATGATTCCTCGATTCATTTTGTCCAGCAACCGGTCGGCCTGCTCCTGGCACGGGCCTGGCAGGAACATGGCGAGCATGGTGCCTGCATCGACGATCACTTCATTCACGGCTGATGTTCCAGGCGGAGGGAGTGAAGGTGCGGCCCGCTTCGGCGAGTTCTTTTCGGATATTTCTGGCTCTGGCGGAGAACGTTACCGCCGGGTGATCCGCGGCAGCGTGGAGGATGGCGAAGATTTCCTCATTCAGGCCTCGGCCGATGGCTGCGGCCCGTCGGCGCAGGGCCGTGATGAGATCATCGGGAATATTGACGATGCGTAATTCAACCATGGTACCTCCGGCAGGAGAGTGTGAAGGTTTGTACTACACTTCATGGTACTTCCGTCAGCGGCATTGCCGCAAGGTTTGAGGAGATGGGGTCCGTGATCCGGGTGATTCGGTGAGAAAACAAGGAATTCGGCTGTGGGAACAGGGCGGCGCCTTCGCGGGGGAGGCCCGACAGGTGGAGAATGAAGGCTTGAGCAGGATATGCGGGTATGTCTATAATGGGCGCCCGGAAAGAGGGAGGTGGCTGAGATGCTGGAAGGGCTGCGTGGTTTGCTGTTGGATCTCGACGGAGTGCTTTGGATTGACAACGAGGCGGTGCCTGGCGCGCGTGAGACCCTGGATGCGTTGCGGGCGCGCGGTTTGGTGCTGCGCTTCATCACCAACACATCCTTGAAGAACAAGCGGCAGTTGCTGGCGCACGCGGCGAGTCTGGGTTTCCGGATCGATCCCGCGGAGTTGATCACCAGCGCGGGGACGGCGGTGTCCTATATCCAGGAAAAAGGCTACGAGCAGGGTTTCCTTATGATCATCGACGATTTGCGCGAGGATTTGCGGGAGCTGCGGGAGACCAAGCGGGCTGAGCATGCCGACTATATTTTGATGGGTGACATCGAGGACGGTTTCAGTCGGGCCATGCTCAACCGGGGTTTCGTGGGATTGAAGAACGGCGCCGAGCTGATTGCCTTCCACAAGAACCGCTACTGGAAGACCAAGGCTGGTTTGAGCATCGATCTGGGGGGATATGTTGCGTTGCTGGAATATGCCTCGGGTGTTCCGGCGACCATTCTCGGGAAACCGTCGCCCTTGTTTTTCCGCATGGCCCTGCTGGATATGGGATTCGAGCCGGGTGCGGTGGCGATGATCGGTGATGACCTGGAATCGGATATCATGGGCGGTCGGAACGCCGGGCTCCGTACCATCCTGGTGCTCACCGGCAAGACCCAGTTGGAGCAGGTCGATGCATCCGGCATCCGGCCCGATAGCATCCTCGAGTCTGTCAACCAGGTGATGTCGGACATCTGAGCATCATGAAATAAACAAGATACGACCCTATCGCTTCCCTTGCCCGGATCCCTATTCCAGTGCGTCCTGCAAGCATCACTACTCGCGCCCCATTCATCACCGCGTCCCCTGTCTGTTACCGTGTAGGTGCCTTTTACTCATTCTGTGCCTCTTGTGATCCTCCCCCTGCGTTAATCCTCCCTCCTCAATCACCGTAACACCCCGGCCGTCAACCACCCGCGCTTCAAGCAACAAAACCGGAGTGTTTTCCCAGCGATCCAATTCCCGAGGGGTGTATCTGGGCATAGGCCGGCAGTCGACAGCCGCGGTGTAGGTGACTTGTTGCTTCGTTCTGAGGAACTTCCTTCTTAAAAGACTGTTTGCTAGATTAGTGAGTATACGACGAAAGTGAATCGGCATGGCCGTCGTCGGGAGCGCCGGCCCTGGAGGAAATATGCCCAGGATATCGCGATGGATCTTTATCTGCGTTGGGCCGTCTTTGATCGAGAAGCGTTCACCGCAGGTTGTGGATGCGTATACCGCGCTTACGCAGGATGAGGTGGTACCGGCTGTTTCGTCTGAGTTGGACGAAGGCGCTGAGCAGGTGGCTGCGGCGGTGGCGGCGGAGGTGGGCCGATTGGCCGATGATGCGCCCGAGTTGCATGCCTCGATGCACGGTCCCGCCGTGGAAGCGTTCATGGCGGGTGCATCGGCCGAGATATTCAGCCTGTTGTCCATGCGTGGCTCTCCCAGGGATCGATTTCATCTTCTGGCCACCGACTGCCTGAGCGGGTTGATCAGGGGGCGTGCCATGCAGATGATCTGCCAATATGATTTGAATTGGTCCCGGACCGAGTTGATTCATGTTCCTGGTTTCCAGCAGCGGGATTACGAGTTATTCCGGAGCGAGGGGGTGGGGAATCTGACGCGCCTCATCGATCGAAGGATAAAGCATGCGCCTCCCAATGCAGAGGTGATCTTCAACGCCACCGGGTGCAATCGGGCGGTACTGCCGTTGATCCATTTACTGGGAATCTTGTTTCGTGCCCAGGTGGTGGACCTCGATATCCGGAACGGGATCAACCGTATCATGCCATCCCTGCCGGTGGAATTTTCACGGCGCTGGTTCGGGAATCCATATTTCGAGGTGCTCAACCGTGCGTACAGCGAACGCCGCCGCATCACTCGCGGCCAGCTCATTCAGAAGGGGGTGAGTGAGTTGCTGCCGTTGTTCGAAGGACCTGATCGCGAGTTGCGGCTGTCGCCCGTGGGTCGCATTGTCCTGGAGGTGATCCGCATCAGGATGCGTCGTACTGATTGGCGGGAACGCTACTGAAGGACGATCCTTCGCGGGTACAAAAGTGGGGCGGCGTCGTCAGCCGCCCCGCAGCGTTGGGTGTGAGGGCTGGTTGATCCTGTGATCAGATCAACCTAGAGTGTGTATTTCAATGAGACCGTGTAGGATCTTGGCGCAGCCCACAGGTTGTCGAGGTTGAAGTTTTCGGGGTGATTGGGATTGAAGATTTCGTTGCGTTGGAGCACTACCTGGCTGTCGAACACGTTCAGCACGTCGGCGATCGCGGTAAGGGTGCCGTATTTCCCGAAAGAGAAGTCTTTCTGCAGGCTCACGTCGGTGTTGAAGACATCGGGATACCGGTAGGTGCCGCGTCCCTCGGGCAGGTACCACCGCTGTTGCGAGCCGTTGTACACGCCGTCCGGGGGTGTCATTCGCTTCGAATAGGCGTACCCGCTGCGATAGAAGCTTTTCACTCCTACCGAGAAACCGAAGGGCAGCGCCACCGAGGTGTCCACCTTGACGTAGTGGGGTGAATCCCACGGGAGCGGGCCGTAGAGGTTTTCGGCCATGGAGGGGGTATCGTAGTAACCCGAGAACCTCGTGACGCCGGAGGAGCCCGGTTGGCCGCCGATAACGGTGCCCTTGGTGACGGAGTAGGTGTAGGATGCCAGCAGGGTGATTTTTTCGGTGTTCATGCGGTAGACCGCTTCGAGGCCCCAGTAGTCTCGCTTCGCGCCGTCGGGATTGGTGACGATGTAGATGAGATCGGAATAGTCGGCGCCGTCTTCGATGTCGTCCCAGGGGATTTCGTTGCCGTCTTCATCCAGGAAGATGCCGACATCTTCGAGGATGTCTCTCGTGGCGCGATAGATGCCGTTGAAGCTCAGTGCCATGTTGTCCTTGAAGAGGAAGTCTACTCCGGTGGTGAGTTCATCGGTGTATTCGGGATGCAGGTCGGGGTCGAGCCGGTTGGGTTGTGCGCCGGTGCTGTAGAGATACTCCCAATCGGCGCCCGGCTGGCCGCTGGGACGCCGATAGTGTTCGAAGGTCTGCTGTTCCTGGTTGAGCATACTCGGCAGTTGCAGGTCGATGGCATTGTAATATCGTCCGGCGGAGAACCGCAGGGTGGTCTTGGCGGCTTCGTCGAGGGACCAGGTCAGCCCGAAGCGGGGGGCGAGCATGGTGTCAAAGGTGCCGGCTTCGGCGCCCACGTCGTTCTCGAAGGTGGCGTATTCATACCGCAAACCTGGACTCAGGGTCAGGCCGCTGGACAGACTCCAGGAGTCTTGAAGATACAGGGCATAATAATCGCCGCTGTAGGAGAGCTCCTGGCCGCTGACCTGAAGGTCGAGGAAGTCATAGCCGCCCTGGTTGAGGGTATACTGTGCGTTCCCGGTATAGAAGTCCTCGTCATCCACTGACAGTCGCTGATACTCGAAGCCGGTCTTCAGATCGTGATCGCCCCACAGGTTCGTGACGAACTTGCTGGCGCTTGTCTGGAAACTGAGTCTGCGGCGGTCCTCCTCGTTCCACCGGTTGTAGTTACCGTACAAGGTACCGGTATCATAATCGGCGTACGATGGGGAATCACGGTCTTCATCCTCCGGGATGACCTTGATGTACGAGTCGGCGAATCCGAACCGGGTGACGAAGTAGAGGTTGTTGGATCGGATGTAGGTCCATTCCAGCGCGTAGAAAGGTCCGCCCTGCTCTTGTTTGTTCTGGGCTTCCGGCGCCGCCGTCTGGTCGGCGTCGGCGGCATGGATCACGGCGCTGTCCGCGTTGAAGTTGGCCACCAGCTTGTGATGCGTGGAGGGGCTGAAGGTCAGCTTGAAATATGGATAATACCAGGTGCTGGAGCTGTCGACTTTGGTGAAGGGGCCTTCCTCCGCGGTGCTGGAACTGTCCGCCACGGTGGACATGGTGGATTCGACATCGGTGTAACGATAGGTGAAGAAGAACCACAGCTTGTCCCTGAGGATCGGGCCGCCGATTGTCAGCACCGGATCGATGTAGGCCACATCGCTGTCGCCGAGCTCGCCATGCTTGGACTCGGCGTGCCAGTCCTGGTTGACGTATTTCAAGCGCAGCGAGCCATTGAAGTTGTTGCCGCCGGACTTGGTGATGACATTTACCAGGCCGCCGGTGAATCGCCCGTATTCAGCCGTGGCGCCTGCCGTCTGTACTTCCACTTCCTTGATGGCATCGGCGTTGATGTTGGCGGCGAATGTGCTGGTCACGGGATCGGTGGTGTCGACCCCGTCGAACAGGTAGAGGTTGTCCATTTGAGAGCCGCCGTGCACGCGCACGTTGCCGGCGCCGTTGCTGCCCGCGGTCATGGCGAAACTCTGCTGGAACTGCTCGGAGCGGGGCAGCCGGTCGGTGAAATCGCGGTCCACCGTGGTGCTCATGGTGGCGGAACCGGGATCGATGATCACCTTTTCACCCACCACTTCCACGGTGAGTTCGGTGTTTATCTTGAGAACCAGATCCTGGCGGGTTGTCCGGTTCACGGTGACCTTCAATCCCTCGACGGCAACGGGTGTGAAGTCGGTGGAGCCGACCAGTTCCGCCTGTATCGAATAGGTGGCGGGTGGCAGTTCCACGAAGCGGAAGGTGCCGGTTTCGCCGGTGTACTGGTCACGCGATCCCTGGATGTCAGGACTCCGAACGACCACGTAGACGCCGGGAAGCGGTGTTCCATCCGCGCTCGTCACCTTGCCGGTCAGAACTCCGGTCAGACCGGCGCGGACCGGTTGCACCAGTCCGCCGGTCAGCAAGATGAGTGTGGCAACAACAATCAGTTTCTTCATGTCATCCTCCTCCGAACAGGGTTTACGCGACCGGGGAGAGGATCATCCTCCGGCTTTGACGACTGGTTTCCAGATGCGCAAAATTCATGCCTGCCTGAACGATGGCTTGCCGCTTGGTGGGTAACGCAGAGCACTCAAGGTTTGTCGGGGTTGCGGTTGGCGCGGCCGGAGCGCTGGCCGCCGTCAAAAATGTGAGGGTTTTCACGGTTTTCCGGTACTTTCTCAACGGCCGCCCGGCTGGACCTCGCCGGGTGAACCCGTATAAGCTCACGAATAGAGGAGGATGTGGTATCGTTTCCGGTTGGCACGGAGTTTGCCCCTGGTACTGGCAGGTTTGATTCCGGAGGGGATGAAACCGAGCGTATCTGAGGGAGTCTTGACCGGCTCGTGCGGACTGGTATGAAGGGTTCGGACCCGGGGAGTGAGGGTATGTCGGTATATGACGATGCGCGAACGGAGAGGATCCGCCTGTGAGTTTCGATCCTGGAATTCGGGTCCGGATGGTCTGGTCATTCTCCCTCATGATCGCTGTTCTGATCGTGTTCAGCGGTGCGTGGTACTATCTTGCCACCAGGCGTATCCTCGATGGTGCGCTGGGTGAGCGGCTGGCCACCGTGGCGCTGGCTTCGGCATTGAGTGTGCCGGCTGATGTGGTGTTGAGCTTCGGACCATCGGATCAGGAATCACGGTCGTATGAGATGGTCTCGGCGCGGCTCGGGCAGTGGCGGACGGCTGGTGGCGTGGACCGGATTTACATTGTCGACCAGGCCGGACGGCGGCGGTTCGACACCCGGGACGCGGTGCAGTTGGGGCAGGAGATGAACGAATCGACGGTGTTCGCTCATGAATTGGCGGAAGCCTTCGCAGGCGGCGTAGGGCATTCGTCCGTTTTCAAAGGTGAAAACGGACGGTGGTACAAGAGCGCCTATGCACCTCTGACGGTCGATGACCGGGTGCGTGGGGCGGTCATGGTGGAGGCCGGCGCGGACTTCCTGGCGGGTCTCACCATCCTCGGACACACCATCGCCGCCACCGTTATGATCGGCGTGGTGCTCACCACGCTCCTCGGTTATCTCATCGCCTTCCGGATCACCTCGCCCCTCAAACGCCTTACTCGGGCCGCCGCGCGACTTGGCGAGGGCGACATGGGGACTCCGGTGCACGGTGCCGGCGGTGGTGAGGTGGGAGAGTTGGCGGCCGCGTTCGAGGAGATGCGGATCAGCATCATGCGGCGTGACGAGCAGATGAAAGGATTGCTGGCGCAGATCGCTCACGAGATACGAAATCCCCTGGGTGGCATCCAGTTGTTTACGGATATGCTGGGTCAGGACATCGGCGAGGAGCCGCGCGCGCGAGAGACGCTTGACAGGATCATCAACGAAGTACGCGAGTTGGATGGTATCATCACCGAGTATCTGTTGTTCGCGCGTCCCATCCATTTGCAGCCCGGCATGGTGGAGATGGGGGTGCTCATCCGGGAGACCCTCGATTTGGTGGCCGACCGGGTGGCCGATCAAGCCATCGCCGTGCAGGTGGAACTGCTGCGCGACGGGCGAGCCGCTGACGAGTTGCGGATTACCGCCGATGTAAGGCAGTTGCGCCAAGTGTTGCTGAACCTGTTCGGCAATGCCCTGGATGCAATGCCGGAGGGGGGCCGGTTGTTGATCATGGCGCGGCTGGAAGCGGGTTGGTTCGAATGCCGAGTGGCGGATTCCGGTGCGGGAATCGCCGAATCTGTGCGGGAGCGGCTTTTCGACCCCTACTGTTCCACCAAGGAGAGTGGCTGGGGTTTGGGGCTGGCGGTGGTGAGGCGGGTCGCGGAAGCCCATGGCGGCTCGGTGGCACTGGTGGAGATGCCAGGCTACCGCACGGCGTTCGCGGTACGGATTCCATTGGAGTGAGGAGGAGATGGTGAAGCGGATCCTGGTGATCGATGACCACAAAACGATGCGGGATGCGGTGTGTGAAGTGCTGCGCCGCCAGGGTTACGAGGTGATATGCGCGGCTGGTGGCGGCGACGGTCTGGATATCCTGGCAACGGAAACCATGGATCTGGTCATCACTGATCTCAAGATGCCCGGCGTAGACGGCATGGCGGTTCTGGAAAGGGCGCGGCGCGAACATCCTGATCTGCCGGTGATGTTGATCACTGCGTACGGCACTGTGGACAACGCCGTGGAAGCCATGCGCCTCGGCGCCGTGGATTACATCACCAAGCCATTTTCTCATGCCGAACTCGAACTGCGTGTGGGCAGGGCGCTGTCGGTCTCGGAGCTTAGGGCCGAGAACCGCCAATTGATGACGGAGAAGCGTTTCCTGCTGGAAGAACTGCAGGACAACCATCGCTTTGGAACGATGATTGGCGAGAGTGAACCGATGCAACGGCTCTTCGCCATGCTGCCGAAAATCGCGGCCAGCCGCGCCTCGGTTCTCATCCTTGGGGAGAGCGGCACGGGTAAGGAGTTGATCGCCCGGGCGATTCACTACAACGGTCCGCGGCGGGACAAGCCGTTCATCAGGGTGGACTGTGGCTATCTGCCCGAGGGCATCCTGGAAAGCGAGTTGTTCGGTCACGAGCGGGGGGCCTTCACCGGGGCGGTGAAAAAGCGGCTGGGACGATTCGAACTGGCGCATCACGGCACGTTGTTCCTTGATGAAATCGGCAACATCTCTCCCACTGTCCAGATGAAGCTGTTGCGCGTGTTGCAGGAGGGTGAATTCCAGCGGGTCGGTGGTGAACGGACCATATCGGTGGATGTGAGAATCATCGCCGCCACCAACGCCGATCTCGAAGCCAAGGTATGTGAGCGCTCTTTTCGGGAGGACCTTTTGTACCGGCTGAACGTGATCAGTCTGCTGGTTCCCCCGTTACGGGACCGGCGCAGCGACATTCCCGCCCTGGCCGGACATTTCCTCGAGGAGTTTAACCGGGAACTGAAGCGCCACGTGCGGGGTTTTACTCCCGATGTGCTCGGATGTTTCACGCGTCATCCCTGGCCTGGCAACATCCGGCAGTTGCGCAACTGGATCGAGCGCGCCATGGTGCTGGCGGAGGGTGATGTCATCCAGATGGGGGATCTGCCACCTGAATCGTTGCAATCGGATGCCGCGGTCCCCCGGCTGGTGGAGGGTGTCCCGCCCCCGCCCCTGGTGCCGACCCTGGAAAAATTGGAGCATGACCTCATCGAACGCGCCCTGGCAGTGAGTGGCGGGAACAAATCCGCGGCCGCCAGGTTGCTGGATATCACGGTCAGCTCTCTTTACTATAAACTTGAAAAATATGGGTTCATTGGAGGTGATGGCAGTGAATGAGAAGCTTGCCGCGCTTGATGACCGGATCGCCTGGAACGGGGGCGTGTTGGTTGTCGTCTGCTGCGTCTTGGCGGCCGGCTGGTGGTTTTGTGCCACGACAAGATCGGCCGGCGCCGGTGAAAAGGCGCATCGGTTGCTGCACGATCTGCAGGTGCAGGTGGACCTCAAGGAGCGTTTATCGGCTGACTATGAGGAATTGGAAGACAAGCTGAAAGGGCTTGGAGCCGAAATCGCCGTGATGAAGGAGACGCCCGCCGATGAACGCTCACTGCTTGCATCGATGCGTCTCGAACGCAAGTTGGCTCGCGCTCAGCAGTACCTGGACAAGGCGGGGGAACTGGAAGCGCGGCTTAAGACGGTGGAGGAGAAGCTCCTGTCGTTGCGAACCGGGGTGATGGATGAATACGTCAGCGCCAACGGATATCTGTCGGCGGAGCTTGAGGAGTTGGCGCAGCGGCCGGTGGAGGAGCGCCGGGGGGCGGATCGGGAACGGCGCCGGGAACTGCTTCGTGATCTGGGCTTCTGGCGCCAGGTCAGGCTGTATGCCGATTCACTTGCCCCCCTCGAAGGTGAGTTCGCTGTGCCGGTGCTGCAGGTG